>DREN01000088.1 GCA_011051075.1 Deltaproteobacteria bacterium
CTTGACATGACACTTGCTGCGGTGAGTTGTGCAGTAAAAAGAGGAGAGAAGATAGCGAAAAAGGAAGGTTATCATCTGGAGGGTTGAGTTATTTTACTATTTAAGGACGTCCCCTTGCTTCACGTTTTCACCAGCAGAATATTTTTGCTTACAGGCAGGAGGGGTAGGAACCCTTCCGGCCCACTACCATGAGGAGGAAATTTTATGGCGGTCAGGAAGATCTACCTTTTTTCAGACAGCGACGCCACGCAGGAACAGGTGGGCGGCAAGGCCTACTCCCTCATCCGGATGACTGCGGGAGGATTCCCCGTTCCGCCGGGAATGGTGCTCGCCGTGCGGTTCTTTGAGGAGTGGCTCGAAGAACTCCTGTCCATGGAGGACCTTCGATTGCTGCCAACGGACAGCGACGAGGCCTTGAAGGAAAAGACAAAGACGCTTCAGCAACTGGCAGGAGTACTTCCATTCACATCTGATCAGCGAAAACTCCTCCATGAACACATAGATATGCTCCAGGTACCCGGTGACCGGATATTCTCGGTGCGTTCCTCTTCGCCTGAAGAGGATATGCGGGGAGCTTCTTTCGCGGGTATGTACGAAACCTGTCTCGGCGTCAGGCCGCGTGATCTGGAGGATCGCATCCGCCGTGTCTTTGTTTCATGCCTCGACTACCGCGTAGTGACCTACAAACGCCAGAAAGGCTTTGACTTCACCACCTATTCCATAGCCGTAGTGGTTATGGCCATGATAAGGAGTGAGACAGCGGGAGTGGCCTTCAGCATCAATCCGCTAAACAACTGCTACGACGAGGTCGTTATCAACGCCAATTTCGGTCTTGGCGAATCTATCGTTTCAGGCGATACCGTACCCGATCAATTTGTGGTGGACAAGTACCGGGACAAGATCCTGTCTGAGAAGATCGGGGCCAAAAATATATCCATACAGCTTGACCAAGAAGGGGGCACGAAGACCGTCTCTTCGGAGAGAAAAGACCAAAGGACACTCACGCGAGAACAGATCTTAGAGCTTGCGCGGATGGTCCGACGTGTTGAAGAGTATTACCACATGCCCATGGACACGGAGTGGGGGTATGCGGACGGAAAATTCTACATGCTCCAGGCCAGGCCCATTACCACCTATATTCCCCTTCACCCGGATTTTCTCACAAAACCCGGTGAACAGAAAAGGCTGTACCTGGACATGACCCTCATAGAGCAGGGGATTCAGAAGCCCCTTTCCGTTATGGGCGCCGACTGTTTCAGGTTGTTAAGCAACGGCATGGGCCTCTCGGCGGCTGGAACGCCGATTGCCGAAAAACCGGGAGATTTCATGTGGGCTGCTGGCGGCAGGGCCTATGTGAATCTTTCCGCCGAGTTCCTACTGGAAGGTCAGAAAGGAACCGCCAGGGAGTATGAAGGGCTGGACAGCTACGCGGCCCAGATAATACGAGACGCGGATATCAGCGAATACAGGCTGAAATACTCCACTAAGGGCGTACTGAAAGCGCTGAAGAGTGTTTTCGTTGGCATGTTCAAATCGAGCGACCTGGTTGGAGGCATTATAAAGGGGATAAGGAGTCCTGAAAAACTGCGCGAAAAGATCGATAAGGCAGGCGGGCAGTTTATTGAGGAGATCGACCGGCTTTATCAGGCCCCCATTTCATTTGGGGAGTTTGCCGAACAGGCCATGCAGAAATCCGCAGACCTGATGGTGCATACCACCATTCCAAGTCTTATCGACGCCCAGTCAGCCAAGAAAAAACTGCAAAAACTGTTCAAAGACGAGTTCGGAGACGATCTGACCGCAGAGGTTGACAAGATCGACCGGGGTCTGCCTTATAACGTAACGATCGACATGTCCTGCCGGATCTACGAACTGATGTCCCTGCTTGACGAAAAGGAGTTCGAATCCCTTGAGAAACTTCAAGAAAAGATCGCGAAAAGAGCTTTGCCTGAAGAGTTCATGAAAAAATGGGATGAGTTCATGGAACTGTACGGCTTCAGGGGACCACGCGAAGTGGATATCAAGACGCCCCGTTACCATGATGATCCAGGAATTGTACTGCTGCAGATGCAGGGTTACTGCGGACTGGACCGGGAAAACTCTCCGAAGGCCTTGCTTCAACGCCAGGCAGCCGACAGGGAGAAGGCCTATAAGTCACTGACTGCCAAGGTAAAAAACAAAAAAGAATTGGAAAAACAGTACAATATACTCCTGAACCTGGGAGGCTACCGGGAGATCCACAAGTACTACATGGTTTACGCGGGTGAAAAGATCCGGCGCAAGGCCCTCCAGGTGGCCGATGAGCTGGTCAGGAAAAACAGGATTGACGATCTGAACGATGTGTTCTACCTGACTGTCGAAGAACTTCAGCGCGCCATTGATGACCCGGGGCTGGATGTGAGAGCCATGATTGAGCATAACAGGGAGTTCATGACCAGGGTTGAAAACATCGACAATTTCCCGCCCGTAATCGACTCCAGGGGCAAGATCCTGCGGCCTGACCGTAAAAAGCCCGCGGAAGGTGAAATTATTGGCGATCCTGTCTCGGCCGGGACCGTAAGGGGCAGGGCCGTAGTTATAAACTTTGTGGGTGAAAAGGAGGTTCGAGAAGGGGACATCCTTGTTGCCAGGGCGGCCGATCCGGGCTGGACACCCCTTTTCATCAACGCCGCCGGAATCCTGCTCGAGGTCGGGGGAATGCTGCAGCACGGATCGCTCATTGCCCGGGAATACGGCAAGCCCTGTATAGCGGGCATCGAAGGATTAACCGCTTTTCTGAAAGACGGCGATATGGTGGAGATGGACGGGTCAACAGGACTGGTCAGAAAAACGACCAGGGGGACGTCCTTAAATAATAAAATAACTTAACATCGACTGCTTTTGGTGGTATCTTGCGGGCATGCCTAGAATAGCACGATTAGGCACGCCCGGCCTCATTCGATCTGGAGAAGGGTTACATAACCGGAAGAGGAAGACAAAGGGCGAGGGTCAGGGCCAGGGAC
>DREN01000361.1 GCA_011051075.1 Deltaproteobacteria bacterium
ATGCAGTCGAGTGGCGGTTCGTCCTCATTACTTCCCGGGTCGCGCGCCAGTACCCTCCACGGCACCACGATCCGTATTGCCTCGCCGGACCGCTTGAGGACCGAGATAGCCAGCGCGTCTTTTTCAGGAAACTTCTTGGCCAGCTCCATGGCGGTCCGGCCTTCTGTGATCGCTGTCCCAAGGGATGAAAGGGCGTGAAACAAGACAATGGCAGCAGTTGCCGTTGCCTTGAGACCCATGGTAACCAGAGGACCCGCCTCGGTATCGTTTGGCAGCAGGAGGGGGCGCTCGAGGGGCTCGTCCAGACGCGTGAGGTCAGGAGTCCACACGCCGTCCTTGCGCTCCATGGCGCCTGAGTAATAGGCCCTGAGCCTGTGGGCCACGGAGAGCGCCGTTGAGCCCGGGGTGAATGCCAGGAGCTCATCTCCACCTGCATAGATCAGCCGTCCCATTCCATGTCCCTCCACTGCCTCGCGTGCAGCATACTGGGAAAAGTCTCTCAGCGCGCGGCTGATAGCAGCCTGCAGGGCCGGGCAGTTAGGTCTGCGCCTTTCAAGAATCTGCTCCAGGGACTTGCCAGGTGCGCCTTTTTGCAGCTGCTCTTGCAGAAGCTGCCTGTATTTTTCATTTTTGAGCACTTGCGGGTGAAGGACCTTTTTCAAATCAGGTGCAAGCCTGCCTGAGACCCACTGTCCCACGTGATCTCCATCGAAGTTGACTATGCTGAGGTAGGACGGAGGTCTCCCGGGGCGCTTGGATTCATAAAGGGCCTCCCGGAGCGCGCCCAGACTGTTGGCACAGGCCCCTGCCTTTTCCTCAAGGTCCTTTTCTTTTCCATACTCCAGGCGGACTGTCTCGGGCTCAAAGCGCTCGGGCAGGAAGAATTCTCCATCGAGGGAAATGATGTCCCTGACTTCGCTGTCGAGCTTGTCATGGACCGGGCAAAGGCAGGCCACTGCAGGCCGGCGCGGGAAACCGCAAGATCCGTTTTTCATGAAGATCTTTACTGCATTCAAGTGCTCCTTAGCGACCTTCCGGACTTGCTCATTGCTGGTAATGGTTTTCGCGAGTAGTTGGAGAAAAGGCACTGCCGCTATAGTGGCTGTAGATGGAAAGTGTCTTATGTGTTCAGGATCGAATCTGACAAATTCCGCCAGACGATTCTCAAGCCCGGCCTGCCAGACAAATCGCTTTACAGCACAAGGTGCGCAAAGCCGTTCCGCCCCGTCCGGTTTGAGGACCACCCGGTTTCCCTGCCGCTTTTGCAGTTCACTCCAGAACCGCCGCAACCGCCGCCGGCTGCCCACCGGTCCCATGGCCTCCCTGCGGCCGCAGAGCGTGCATTTCTCCCGGCTGTCTCCCCTGTGCTGATCAAAGCGACGCACAAGGCCCCGCGAGCGCTCCCGTTGCCGGAGGGCCTCGTGCATGGAACCATAGAGATTCCCGGCATTGGGGCCGGTGGTGCTTTGCTTGCCGTAACTTTCCACCCAGATCTCTTCCGGCAGCTCCTCAGCCTGGAGCCTTGCTTTTAAGGCTGCAAGGGTATCGAGTACGCCATTCCTGCCTTCACGCAATAGGGTCGGTGTCTCCGGCCAGGGAAGGATCGCGTACTTAATGTCGAAGACGCCTTCTATCTGGTTATCCCAGCCCTGGTCCCAACCACTCTGGCATGGAGGGTCGTTCAGCCAGTTGCGAACGCCTCGGGCCAGCTTATTCCAGGCATCCCTGGCCTCTTTAACCGCACTTACTGCCAGGTCCGTTGCCGATTCGGACGGGACAAGGGCGACAAAGACCGCAGGCAGTGAAGCCGTGGTCAAGGGCCATGCGGCCTTTTTCTCATCCGACCACAGCTTTTTGAGCCAGTCCCTGTCTTTGTCTTCCCCAAGTCTTTCATACAGAAGCCAGTCCGCTTCGGCGCAACCTATAAGATCCGGATAGAGGATCGTATCCGGGCCGAGCTTTTCAGCAATGGTGGCCATGGCAGTGCCTGAGAGAACGGAGATGATATAGCTCGCAGCCCAGAGGTCCCGGGCCTTGCGGCTCTCAGAAATGAAGGACTGCACAGGGCCCACCTTGAAGAGGAGAAATGCCATCCGGTCGCCATGGGTCAAACAACCCGCTATGGCCGATGCCAGGCGGACATGGTCCCAGATACTGTGGTCCGGGATGCGCGTATCCGCGGGCATGAAGCGCCAGAGCAGGCCGAAGGGATCAGAATGCCCCTCCAGGTCCCGGGCCAGCCTGCGCCACAGGCGGAGAAAGATCGCGCGGTTGTCTGCACCGGGGACTTCGTCTCGATACCCCTGTATCCGCTGTTTGCAGGCCTGAACCGCCCGCTTTAGAACCGAGTCGCGCGATTCCTCTTTTATGGCCGCTATGAAGGTTTTCCAGCCTTCTTTGTCGGCGCCGACATCCTCAATGCCATGCTCGTCAACAGCAAAGGGCCGTCCGGAGAGCACGTGACGCAACCCTGGCTCAGAAGCAAAGAAGACTCGCAAGCCCCAGGGAAAATTCACGCGTTCGGCTGCCGATGCGACATAGTCCGGCCGCCTGTCTCCCCTTAGCTCCTCTTCAGAAACTTCTTTACCCAGGACCAGTTCGGCGAGCTCGCGTGCATACGTCTCATGATTTTTCCAATACCACGTCTTAAAGGCAGGGTCGTGCAGGTAGGCCAGGATCTTCTGGCGCCAAATGTCCATCTCATCTCTCCCGGTCCGATACAGAGGATACAAAAAAGACTTTATGCAAGCGGGTTAACTCGTTGTCCTCCGCGTCTCTGTGGTGAGTATTGTCATTTTCAGTACTCATACAAGGCATTGTTCATTGGCTACCTCTTAACCTACAATGCCAACACTAAACGAATACCAGCTTCAACCTCTGCCAACTTGTATGCAGGCAACACCCCGATCTTTTCGGTCAAAAATGATTTGTCGACTGTTATAATCTGAGACACATTGGCAACAGAATCCTTGCTTAGTCCCGTATCTTGTGG
>DREN01000181.1 GCA_011051075.1 Deltaproteobacteria bacterium
CATAAATCCTCCGCAGGGTCGATTTCAACTTGTGGAGGAATCGGGTCATTTTCCTCTAAGAGCTTCCTGAATTCATAAACACCTTCAGGAAGCGTTGTGGAGACCTCTTTCATATCGTATCCTTCGGTAGAAGTGACGATAACGTACTCAAAATTACAGCGGTCCTTTATCCCCAAAACACGATCCAAGTGCTCTTCCCTGCAGATAATGACCCTGCTCTTTGAACTTCCCGCCTCATGGACAAGCCCATCATCGGTTCTGAGGATACTCGTGGGCACAACCGCAGCCCCTGCCTTCAGGATCGCCCAATCGCTGATAATAAATTCCATGCAATTAGGGAGGAACACACACACCTTATCGCCCTTTTTCACCCCCAACCCGGCTAAGGCCGCCGCCAGCGAACCCGCCTGTTTTCTTAAATTCTTGTAACTGATCTTCCTTTCCAGAAAAAGGATGGCCGTCTGCCCGGGATATTTTTCAGCCGCATCATCAAGGGCCTTAAACACTGGCTCCTTGGGATAGGGGGCAAGGCTATGTTCCAGCTTGTAAGGCCCCAGCTTGTAGCTCTTTAACCAGGGTTTGTCCAAATAGCTTGTCATTCTATTCCTCCCGAACCTGATTCCGTATCCGTTACTGCCTAACTCCCCCAAACATCCTGCACCAAATCATCCAGTCCAAGGGCCTTCAATTTCCCCTCTGTCGGCTTACCCGTCTCCTTGTCCCACCCGCGGAAATCATAGTAGGCATCCTTCAGCATTTCTAATGTCTCCTTATCGATCACCATGCCCTTGGCAGGACCATCGGGCAGCGGATCTTCCATCAGCCGCTTTGGCAGGGTATCCTCCGCTCTCGTAATGCCCTCCCTCACGCAGTACGCCCGCATGAGATTATAGATACGCTCCCCGCTTTTCCTGTATTCATCCACGCTGAAGTTCCAACCGGTCGCATTATTTAAGAGATCCAGGTAATCCTGGGCCGTGAGGAGCAGACCCATGAACTTACATCCGCCCATGGCGTCAAAGGTGGTCAGGATGTTCTCCAGATCCACCAAAATCCCGGCCTCTTTGGGATTGGCAACAAATGGATCCTCAATAAAACTGTCGTCCACAAGGAGGAAAGGCGAGTCGATGAAGGTCGGTCCTTGAATATAACCGGTAATATGATCTCCTCCACGATTGGCTGTCACAAAGCCTAATCCGGTTATCTTGGCCGCGCGTGGATCATATGCCGGCAGTTCAAGCCCCTTGACATGAATGGCAAAATGTTCCGACCCCTGGCCCAATTTTTCAGACATGGCCTTTGAGCCTTCGGCCAACAGATCGCCGATGCCTTCCCTCTTGGCTATTTTCTCAACCAGGTCTACGACAAGCGCCCCATCCCCGAACTTGATTTCAAGCCCACCGGTCTGCTCTTTGGTGAGAATTCCCCTTTCATAGCATTCCATGGCAAAAGCAATGGTGGAACCTGCGCTGATGGTATCGAGTCCGTATTCATTACAGAGGTAATTGGCCATGGTGATGGCGTTCATATCGGATACGCCGCTCATGGCCCCTAAGGTATTGGCGGATTCATACTCCGGGCCTTCACCCCTATGCCCTTTCCATGGTCCTTCCTTGATTTCGGTCCCCCGTCCGCAGGAAATGGGGCAGGAGAAGCAGTTCACGCCCTTGATAAGCACCTTATCCGTCAGGGCCTGTCCGTTTACCTCTTCAATCTGTTCAAATACCCCCTCCTGCCAGTTTCGGGTGGGGTATCCTCCTTTGGCGTTGACCATGTCTGAAACCATGTTGGTACCAAAGGCCTCAAAGCCGATCTTCAGCATCGATTCATTCAGCAACCCCATCTGCTCTTTGGCGATCTCCCTGAAGGCATCCTTGTTCGCAAGACTCATGGCCGCTTTTCCTGCACAAGCCACTGCCTTCAGGTGTTTAGAACCCATGACGGCGCCCAACCCGCACCGGCCTACCGCACGGTGTTTATTGTTCATGATCGCCGCATACCGGACAAGATTTTCCCCGCCCGGGCCGATGGATGCAATAGTCATCTTCTGATCCGAGGCCTCCTGTATCAGGTCCTCAGTCTCCGGGACGTTTTTGCCCCACAGGTGTTTGGCCTCGCAGAGTTCTGCTTTGCCATCCTCGATTTTCAGATAAACAGGTTCGGGTGATATACCTTCAAAAATAATCCCGTCATATCCGCTCTTCTTCAAGACCGGTCCGAAAGATCCCCCTGAATTACCGTGGCCCCAGATGCCGGTCAAAGGGGATTTGGCCACCACGGAATACCGACTGGCACTGGGAGATGCCGTTCCCGTGAGCGGACCTGTCATGAATATGAGCAGGTTCTCCGGCCCAAGCGGATCGGATCCCTTGGCTACCTCATCATAATGATATCTGGTCGCAAGTCCGGCTCCCCCCAAAAACTCCTTAGCCCAATCTTCACGGGTATCTTCCTCAGAGACCACCCCCTCCGTAAGATTGACCCTTAAGATCTTCCCCATAAAACCATAAAGCATAACGACACCTCCTCATCTAAACCATGAAAACCTGCCTTAACTCCCGTGATATTGTTCGACTATCTTTAAAAATCAAATACCCAGCGACCGACGATCTCCCGTTTCTCCATTGCCTCAATCACGTCGACGATCTCCTCTATATCCGCACCCAGCCTTTCAACCTGGGCCTTGACCTTTTCCATGAACTCCATACCCCCAAGTTTTTCGTATGAGGGGAAGTTCTCTATGTCAATAGCCCAGTTGACCAGACCTCCACACACGTTTTTCTCTAAGATCAGTGTGCGTAATTTCGCCCTGGAGGTGTAGATGGCAGAGGTTAAACCGGCTATTCCACCGCCGAGGATAATGATATCATACTGTTTTGTGGGTTTCACTCATTGTTTCCTCTAGAAGAGATTGTTATTTACTGAAGGCCCACATTCAGGAAGCGTACAATCTCTTGAAATATTGACTAACTAACAACTATAGTTCCGGC
>DREN01000452.1 GCA_011051075.1 Deltaproteobacteria bacterium
CTGAGCCTGTCCGGGGTAAACCGGGCCACCAGGGTGTTCTCTATGGGCTGCATGCCCAGGAGGAACAGCAGATATCCCATGGTTATGAAAATGAGGGGAATATCCGTGGCAAAGGCCATGGCAGTGGTCTCCCTGACCATTGTTGGATCGATCCTTGTGCTCATAAGAACCACCAGAGACGTTCGCATTGGTTAAGGAGCTTGACAAGAGAACAATCGATTGACGAGCAGGCGAATCACGAATGACGAGCGAAGCAGAACAGTTGAATGACGAACGAGAGGAAAGGGCATTGAGGATCGTCTCCTCTGAAAACTTGAGCGGGGATATCAGGGACAGGCCAAGGCTGGGACACTCGGACGTGGTGGAGCTTAACTTCATCAGGGAGGGGAAATTCCTGTTTAGGCGCCATCACCGTACCGGCCTCCGCTCCCATATCATGGAGGTACTCAGGCCCGGAGATGTGGCCGCGGAAAAGGAGGGGATGATCAGAGACGGCCTCAGGTGGTTTCCAAGGGCCGTGCCCGTGAAGATGTTGAGGATCTTCAGGACCAGGTTCAGCACCCTGAGGGACGCGGAGATAGAACTTACCCGCGTAAAGGTCGTTGGCAGGTATCTGGGGCCCGAATATATGGCAAGATCGGACGAGTTCCTGGTGGACTATGAAGTAGATGGAGGGTACGAACCGCTTCTGTGCGGCCTGCAGGAGTACGTTGACGGGGAGATCCTTGACCCGTGGGGACCCCTTGACAGTGAGTATCTGACCACCCTTTTCCGTCGCATCGGTCCCGGAGGGGGCCGGGAGGAGGCCAGGATGTGGAAGCAGAATGTGCGGAAAAGGGCTGAAAAGGCATTGGAAAGGATCGGCAGGATGATCAGGGAGGCGGGTCTTGTGCCTGACCTTGCAGGGGTGGGCAACCTCCTCATGACCCCTGGGGGCAATATGAAACTTGTGGACATCAATAACATATCCAGGGTATCCCTTGAAAATCGGATTCCCCTGGACGACAGGCGCTACCCAGCGTGCGATAAGTCGATCCAGGCCTTTTCTCTCCTTGAACAGAAGCTCCTTCAGAGACCGGTGGACATGGGTGACCCTGTTTTCAGTACCTTTCTTGACCCTGAGAGGATGAGAGAGGTACAATCCATTGAGATAGAGTTTCACAGGTCAATGGCCCCTACCAACTCCTACTTCCAAGGGGCGCACTGAATATGGGGATTGAAGGATTGGGGGATTGGGGGATTTAGGTCATGCAGGATGTTCGCACAGTGGTGAGGAGGAACAACTTGAGACTTTAAGTGGTATGATCTTGTTTGGTGAATAAGGACTATACTATTATAACTATTATAGAAAAATATTTTGGGACAGCTATTCCGCAGCTCTAAATCGTCCGTTCCGTAGAGGTGTTATCTGATTGATCCTGGTCCCGCCTGTGGCGGGACCAGGATCTCGCCTCAATGAACCTCGGTTTTCTATTTATGGCAATGGAGTAGGTGTACCCCAAAAACATTATCTTAAAGGCTATAATTCACCCGAACGCCGTGATTCAACAACCTTTTTTAGGTTCACAGATCTGGAGGATTAAGGAAATGATCGCGCAGATTTCGGTTTATCCCATAGGGGAAGGCACTAGCCTTGGCCGTTTCGTAAGAAAAGGTGTGGCCGTCATAGAGAACTCGGGCTATACCTACGAGGTGGGGGGAATGAGCACCTCGGTGGAGGTGCCGGATCTGGACTCTCTGTTCAGGCTTGTGAAAGAGATCCACAGTGCCCACGTGGCCGAGGGGGCACGCCGGATAGTCATCGATCTCAAGGTTGACGACCGCAGGGACAAAGAGGCCACCATCGCCTCCAAGAAGGGATCTGTGACGGATCGGGCCTCCTGACCCCTGCTCAGAGGCGGGGATGCAGCAGGAGAGTGTCATGCAGAAGAAATCTTTTGCTCTGGTGGATTACACGACATGTGATCCAAAACGGTGTGATCCGGATGAGGGCCTCTGTCCTGCCGCCTCGGCCTGTCCCCACAAGGTAATGAAACAGATGGACGGGCCATTTGAGGCGCCCATGGTATTCCAAGATATGTGCATGGGCTGCTGGGACTGCATGGAGGCCTGCCCGCTGGATGCCGTGCAGATCAGGCACATATCATGAGCCGGTCCGCCACTGGGATTCTCCTAAGACGTGGTGCCCCAGGCCGGGCCGGCCTTAGGGGGAACCGGGCCCTCACCACTTCTTTGTGAGGGTTGCGTTGGGATAGTAAAACCTGAGGATCTTGTCGTAGGTCGTGGTCTTGCCCAGGATAGCGGAGCCCCACTGGGAGTATCCCACGCCGTGTCCCCATCCCCGTCCCCTGAATATGAACCGGTCGCCGGTCCGTTCTATGTCAAGCAGTATTTCAGGGAGTCTAAGGGCCCTACGCAGGGTAGTCCGGGTGCGGAGCACCTTTGAACCGGACCTGGAAACAACCCGCACCTTTACAATACGGCCGGAGGGTCCCTTCTCCTCGGCCTCAATCCTTTTGAGGCCGTTTACTTTTATCCCCCTCCTCTTCAGCGCGGCCTCAACCTCCTTGACGGTGAACTTCCTGGTCCAGCGGGCCATCTTTCCCTTTAGACTCTCGGGGTCGGGGTGGGCTATGAGGTAGGGCTTGCTGAGGCTGAAGACAGACATGGCATCAGCGGTATAGCCGCCGCTGTTGGCGCTGTACATGGCCAGGATAGGCCTGTTTTCATAGGTCAAGACCATGCCCCTTGTCTCGTTTACCGCCCTTGTGGACCTTGGTCTCTCCCTCTCTATCCCCTTGTAAGCCTGATCTCCCTGATCATCCACCAGGTCGTAGTCCCAGTCCTTCCTGTGCAGGAGCTGGTAATAGGCGTAGGTCCTTGAGGCCACGGCCTGGGCCTTTAGGGTCTGAAGGGGCCAGGAGGAGTAGGATTCGGATGGGACCACCGATTTGAGATAGTCCTCCATGTCCACAA
>DREN01000442.1 GCA_011051075.1 Deltaproteobacteria bacterium
CACCTGCCAGATACACGAACATGGTCTGAAGGGTTATGGGTACCGGGGGCAGGGGTATCATAATAAAGGCCCCGGCAGCGGTCACAGCGCCGAAAACAGACGAATAGATCATGCCCCGTATGGAAAGGCCTCCCTTTTTCATGCCCCCTCCTCACACAAAGATAACATCCCCTGAAAGTATCCTGCGGACCTGCCCCCCCTCCTCTTGGAGGATCAGGACCCCGTCCGGATCAACTCCGGTTACTACCCCGGTATATCTCCTGTCGATCATCTCAACCATGACCCGTTTGCCTATGGTATTGGTCAGCTCCTTCCAGCGCCCCAGGACAGGCCCAAAACCTGATTCCCTCAGTACCTGGTAATATCTCTCCTGCCTTCGCAGATACTCCCTCAGGATCTTTACCCTTTGAAACTCTCCTCCCGTCTCCATGAGAACAGAGGTGGCCCTCTCTGCTATGTCATGGGGGAGGTGCGGGTTGTTCACGTTCATGCCGAGACCCACCACCATGTAGTCTATCACGTCCATTTCAGCGCTTATCTCGGTGAGGATACCCGCCACCTTTTTCTCTTTTATCAGGATATCGTTAGGCCATTTGATGGCCACATCCAGTAGGGTCAGGGAAAGGAGTGCCTCGGCCGCTGAAATGGCCGTAACAAAGGTTATTCTTGGGGCCTCATCCGGAGACAGGTCGGGCCTCAGGATCAGAGAGGCGTAGATGCCTGTCCCCGGCGGTGAGAACCAGGATCTTCCTTTCCTGCCCCTACCCTTTGTCTGGCTCTCTGCTACCACCAGCGTTCCTTCAGGCGCGCCCTGATCCGCAAGCTCCCTTGCCCTGGCATTGGTGGAGTCTGTTTCTCTGAAGTAGACTATTTCCCCTCTGCCAAAAACCTCTGTCTCAAGCCCCTCCCAAATCTCATTGGGGAGGAGCATGTCGGGAGTCCTGGAAAGGGAGTAACCCTTACCTGGGGACGAATCTATCACATAGCCGTCCCCCCTGAGTCTCACGATATTTTTCCAGACCGCCGAGCGGGTTACGCCGATCTCCCTGCTCAGCGCTTCCCCGGAAACCCACCCCCCGCTCTCCTTTTTCAGGTATTCAAGCAGTCTCCCCCTTGTATCCATCCCAGACTCCCATGATCAGATTTACCCGTATTCGCGAAAGACGGGCTGACCTCTGGTAACACCATCCCCGCCTGGTTGTCAACCCGATACTTTCTTGAGGTTGACAATCGAGGGGCCGAAAAGGAACCCCGGCCCGGAGGGTCCGGTTTTCCTCGCCAAAACGGGGAACGCACGTCCTGCAGGGGGGCGTCCGACTAATCTTCACCCGGCAGGATCTCAGGCCACGCGGGCACCGGGTCTCTCAGTAGTCGCGTCCCAGTTCCACAGACCTTCTGCACGCGGCGTCAACGGCCTTCATGGTCATCTCCTTGAGCCCCATGTTGTCGAACACGGCCAGGCCCGCCGCTGTGGTGCCCCCCGGCGATGTTACCTTCTCACGGAGCCTTGACAGGGGTTCATCAGATTCCCTTGCCAGATGGGCCGCCCCAAGGAAGGTCTGAACCACCAGGCTGAGGCACGTCTCTTTTTCCAGTCCCACCCCCGCACCCGCCTCGACCATACACTCCATCATCCGGAACACGTATCCTGGACCGCTTCCCGACAGTGCGGTTACAGCGTCCATCATGACCTCTTCCACCACAACGGTATGGCCCACGGCCCCGAAGATCTCTCTGGCCTCGGCCATGTGGGAGGCCGTTGCAAGGTCCCCGGCTGCCAGGGCGCTTATCCCCTTCTGGACGAGGGCCGGGGTGTTGGGCATGACCCTGATCAGGGGGATCTCACGCCCGATGACCTGCCGGATCATCCTGAGCGGTATGCCCGCAGCAATGGAGATGAGAAGATGGTTATAGTTGATCCCACCCCTTATCTCCTCAAGGGCCTCCCGCATATTCTGTGGCTTTACCGCCAGGATCAGGGTTGAGGCTTCCCTGGTTACCTTGAGGTTGGATGGTTCACATCTTATGCCGAAGCTCTCCCTTACCTTTTCAAGGGCCTCTTTGTCCTTATCAGCGGCCCAAAGATGTTCGCGCTGGTAAAGACCGCTTTCAACCAGTCCCCTGATAAGGGCGGTTGCCATGTTTCCGGCCCCGATAAACCCGAGGTGGTGATTCCCTGACATCTGTGTACCTCCTGATCTTAAAGACAGTTGACCGAGTTATGAACAGCCCGATGGCCCGAACCTGTCAGCGGATACTGAAAAAGGGCCTTCGAATATAGGTGGCCCTGCATCGGGGACAGCGGCCGGGCCGCGTGAAGCGTTTCCGGTCTTCAAAAACATACCCGCATTTGAGACAACGGGAAGGGTCAATGCGGAGACCCCTTCCCTGAGTTGCCAGGGAACGTGCAATGTGGGGCAGGTGCTGGTAAACCTCCTTTTCCCCGATACCCACTGCCTGAGAAAGATCAATGGCCGTAACTTCCCCCCCCTGGCCCAGGATTTCCATAAGACGCTGTCTGACTGTGGCAGTTTCCATGATCAATATTTCCATCCCCTGTTTTCCTTCCCCGCCACCATTTTCGTACCGGGATAATACCCCGACGATCTCTTTGGAGCAAGAGAAAGTTCAAAATTTCACAAGAGTTGCTTGACGGGCTGTTTTTTTTATGATATCCAGGATGTTCTTTAAGGATTGCCCGAGAGGCTCTTTTTATATCGGTATGGTGAGGATAGTTTTTCCAAGCCAAAAAAATTCGACCTGTGCGGTTAGACTTCAGCAATTGTGGATGCGGGATCTTTCTCGCCCGGGGCGGGAGTCCGTCCGTGGGGGCCTCTTTTCCAAAGGACGCAAAACCCTATCTCGTTGCACAGGGACGGCAGTATGCCCTTGAAATAAGTTACGGGAAAGCCCCAGGAGAGAGTCTCGGTTGGAGCATATACGGGTTCCAGCCTACTCCGAAGCTGTAATC
>DREN01000272.1 GCA_011051075.1 Deltaproteobacteria bacterium
GGAAAAGAGGCCCCCACGGACGGACTCCCGCCACGGGCGGGATAGATCCCATATCCACAATTGCTGAAGTGTAACCGCACAGGTCGAAAATTTTTGTATAGCCGCAGAAAATATGGTTGACAATAAAAAAGAGGCGGTATATCTATTTACTAACCCGTCAATCATTCTAACCGAAGAGTTAGTAACATACAAACGAATCATTGTAAACAGTCTTTTTCCCAAAGAATGGCATTTATGGATTTTCAACGGGAAAACCTCTTTTTGGGATACCCGGTCGGTAAATCTCGTTTATCGCTCGGTTAGCAAATCAAACAGGAGGCAAGAATGGGCCAGAAAGCACAGCAAAATCCGGAAAATAGAGAAGAGGGCAACTGGGATGACTACATCAAGGCCTACTATGAGAAACCCTCAAGCTTTAAGAGCTGGTCCGGGTATGATCTGAAGGAGATCTATACCCCCGGGGACAGGGTCGAGGAGGACTATGAAAAGGATGTGGCCGATGCCGGCACATACCCTTTTACCCGGGGGATCCATGCCAATATGTTCAGGGGTCGACTCTGGACCAAGAGGGAGGTGGTTGGAATTGGTTCGCCCGCAGATACCCATGCACGGTTGAAGTACCTTTCGCAACAGGGGGGCTCCGGGCTCAATACCATCGCCGACGTGACATATGAGATGGGGCTTGATGCGGATCATCCCTGGGCCGCAGACGAGGTGGGTCTGACCGGGGTCAATATTACCTCCATAAAGGATATGCAGACTCTGACCAGGGACATCCCCCTGGACAGGGTGAGCTGGTCACTGATCACCGCATCCACGGCAGCCTCGGTTACCATGGCCCAGTACGTGGCTGTAGCGCAGGATGCGGGCTACAACATCGCAGGCCTGCGGGGCTCTATCCAGAATGACCCTGTCCATTTCAGGTACTGCGGTTTCCGGCCTGCATGTCCCCTGGATCTGTCGATCAAATTGGGATCAGACGTGATGGAGTATTGCACCAGGGAGATGCCCAAATGGTACTACACCACTGTGAACATGTACGATCTGAGGGAACAGGGTGTTACCGCTCCCCAGGAAGTGGCCTACGGGTTCGGAATTGCCATGTGCTACATAGATGAGCTGATCCGCCGTGGCTTTGATATTGATGAGTTTGCCCCCAGGTTTACCTTCTACGTCTCATGCCACGTGGACATCTTCGAGGAGGTAGCCAAGATCCGTGCCGCCAGGCGCATGTGGGCAAGGCTGATGAAAGAGAAATATGGGGCTAAGGACCCCCGCTCCATGCAGTTTCGCTTTGCCGTCCACACGGCCGGCTGTTCCCTTGTGCCGCAACAACCGTATAACAACATGATTCGTATCGCCTACGAGGCGTTGGCCGCTGTCTTGGGCGGTGTTCAGTCCCTCCATTGCTGCTCCTATGATGAGCCCATGTGCCTTCCTACGGAAAAGGCCCACCTGCAGGCCCTGAGGACCCAGCAGATCCTTGCCTATGAGGCCGGCGTCACAAATGTGGCCGATCCCCTGGGTGGGTCCTACTACGTGGAGAGCCTCACCGACAAGATCGAAGAGGAAAGCCTGAGGGTCATGAAACAGGTTGAAGAGTTGGGTGGCATGGAGGAAGCCATACGTACCGAATGGTTGGATCGGCAGTTCGAGTCAGAGGCCGTCCAACGACAGAAGGAACTGGATAATGGAGAGAAACTGATGGTTGGGGTTAACGTGTTCACAACGGAGCAGGAAAAAACCACTCCCCTGGGGGTGCAAAAAATCTCTTCAAACTCGGCGAAACAGCAGGTAGCCGAAGTTAAAGAGCTGAAACAGACCAGAGATATGAATCGACTAAATGACGCTATCAAGCGGTTGAGGGATGATGCCAATGACGGGAAAAACGTTATTCCTGCCATGATAGAGGCCACGAGGGCGCTCGGTACCACTGGTGAGTTATTAGGCACGGTCAGGGAGGTATTCGGCTATCCGTACGATCCCATGGAGACCCTGGAATCACCCTTCAAATTCTGATTTGTCAAGGAGCATATGAGATGGTTACAGAGAGGAAGATCAAGGTACTGGTGACCAAGGTGGGTCTTGACGGTCATGATCGTGGGGCAAAGGTAGTGTCTTCCCTGCTCAAGGAGGCGGGTATGGAGGTCATCTATCTGGGGATGTTTCAAAGGCCTGAAAGTATCGTGAGGGCTGCCATTGACGAAGACGTGGATGTGATTGGCCTAAGCTATCTTTCCGGGGAGCACCTTATTTTCACACCCAAGATCGTGGATGAGATGAAAAAAAACGGGATCGATGATGTGCTGCTCATTGCCGGGGGCACTTTTCCTCCCGAAGATATCCCCATCATGGAGGAAATGGGCATCGACAAGGTGTTCAGGGCAGGATCTCTCACAGAATCGATCGTGGACTATATCAATAACCATGTTGAAAGAACAGGCAATGAAAAAGAAACCGAGCACCAATGAGATGGTTGAGAGGCTGCTGAAGGGCGACCGTCGCTCCGCAGCCCGTCTGATTACCCTGGTTGAAAATGATATGGATGACCACCACAAGGTGATGAGTCTTGTCTATCCCCATACGGGAAAGGCAATGATCTTAGGGATAACAGGGGCCGGAGGGGTCGGCAAGAGCACGTTGAGCGACCATCTCATCGGTAGATTCCGCAACCAGGGCAAGAAGGTAGGTGTGGTGGTGGTGGATCCGAGCAGCCCCTTTTCGGGGGGGGCCTTCCTTGGGGACCGCATCCGGCTCCAGAGCCATTCCCAGGACGATGGTGTCTACATCCGCAGCATGGCCTCAAGGGGATATCTCGGGGGCCTTTCCCGGGCCACATACGACGTGACCCGTATCATGGAGGCCATGGGAAATGAGGTTGTCATAGTGGAGACCCTGGGCGCGGGCCAGGACGAGGTTGACGTTATACATATCGCCAACACATGCCTGCTGGTGGTCACGCCGGGAA
>DREN01000142.1 GCA_011051075.1 Deltaproteobacteria bacterium
CCGTCTCGGTAAGGCCGTAGGCATCGGCAAACCACGCCTTCGGAAACCTCTTCTTGAACTCCTTAATCAGGCTGGCCGGCATCTTTTCGCCTCCGTCTATGATAAAGCGAAGGGATGACATATCGTACTGATCAAAGGAGGCTTCATTGAAGAGCATGATGGTCATAGCGGGCGAAAGCCACATGTTAGTGACCTTTTCTTCATCAATGGCCCTGAGCACCTCAACCGGATCAAATTTTCTCAAAATGACCAGACTTCCTCCGGCATATAGGGTTCCTGTGCCAGGCAGGTCCATGCCTCCTACGTGATAAAGGGGGCCTACCACCAAAGTCCGATCCGCATGGGTGATGCCAAATGTGATAAGATGACCGATGTTTTTCCAGTAAAGATTTCCGTAGGTGAGCATGACGCCTTTAGGGTGGGCCGTTGTTCCGGAGGTGTACATGAGCCTGTGCAGATCATCCTGCCCTACCTCGGCGTGTAGGGGCCTTGCACCCAGGTTTCGCTCGATGAGGTGTTCGTAGCTGTGGAACCCGTCAGGAATAGCAGGTCCGAGCACGAGCCTGTGCTTCAGTTTAGGCAGGGTTTCCATTACGGAGTCGGTCACTGGTAGAAACTCAGGCGCTGTAATCAGGACCTTCGCCCCTGCATTTTCCAGTATGTACTGAAATTCGTTCCCCACAAGGCGAAAGTTCAATGGGAGCCAAGCCGCTCCCACCTGGTTGACGGCAAAGGTTATTTCTATATATTCGCAACAGTTGTGGAGGAGAATTGCAACGATATCGCCCTGTTGTACTCCCAGGTTCCTCAAGCCCTGTGCAAGGCTGTTTGCCCTTTGGTTGAGCTGTCGGTAGGTCCGCCGTTTCCCCTGGCCGATGAGGCATACCTTGTCGGGGTACCTGTCAGCGTTTCCCTCCAATATTTGGCTCCAATTCATGGGGTGACCCCTTCGCTTACATACATGCTGAACAGAGATATCTTAATTTCAGAATCTCGCCCTTTGTGCTGGAATATATTCGCGCCGCCCGAACTCAAAATCTGAAGCACGCGGTATGCAGGCAATTCCGGGTTATGAAGAAATGACTGAGTGCGATAGATACTCAGTGGGAACGCGTCATAATCTAATCTCTATGCCCTGCCCCGCTCATGAAGCCGCGGATCTTTTCCGGGATGGCGGAGAGCCCCTCGGGGAGGAAGATGACGATAAGGACGAAGATAATTCCCACGAAGAGCTGCCACCGTTCAAAAAAGCCGCTGATCAACTCCCTGAGCCCTATGAAGAGCGCCGTTCCCACCACCGGACCGAAGAAATACCCCATGCCACCCAGCAGAGTGATAATAACGATCTCACCTGACATGCTCCAGTGAAGGTTTTCTATTGGAACAAATGCCAGATGAATCGTATATAGAGATCCGGCTACGCCTGCAAAGAGGCCCGAGAGGGAACACGAGATCAGTTTGTAGGTCCTGGTATTGAATCCGAGGAAGGACGTTCGTTCTTCGTTTTCCCTCATGGAAGCCAGGACCCGACCAAAGGGGGAGTTAAGGATACGGTTGGCCAAAATGAAACAGATAACCACGACGCACAAAATAAAATAGTATCTTACCGATGGGTTTTTCAGATTGATTACCATACCGAAGAGGTCCAGGGTCTTACGGGGTACGCCAAGGCCGTCTTCACCGCCGGTCAGACTGGACCACTGATAGGCGATGAAATAGATCAGCTCGGCAAAGGCAAGCGTGAGAAAGGCAAAAGAGATACCGTGGGATTTCAAACAGAGAAACCCTATGACGATAGCGGCCAGCAGGGAACAGATCAGACCCATGCCCAGGGCCGAGAGAACGCCCGTATCCAGGTCGGCCATGGCGAGGCCGCAGGCGCAGGCCCCAATCCCAAAAAAGGCGGCGTGTCCAAAGGAAAGGAGTCCGGTAAACCCCAGAAGGATATTGAAGCTGAGGGCGAAAAGTGAGAAGATGATACACTCCGTAGCCAGGGATATGTAGGGGACGATGTAGGGTAGCAGGATGCCGATGCCAAGAAAGATCAGGGAGGTCCATGGGGAGACCAGCCTCATGCGAAGTGATGCTGTTGGCAGGCCAGGCCTTGGCTCTGCTGTGATTTCCGTCACGCTTTTCTTGTTGTCCACTGCCGGCTCATCTCCACGATTGTCAGGAAGACTTGAAAAGGCCCTGTGGTCTCAGGAGGAGCACTAAAGCCATAAATACAAACATAATGACGTCTGACATGGGGGGCCAGATGAGGATCGATATACATTTGGCCTCTCCGATAATAAGGGCAGCTATAACGGCCCCTCTGAAGCTGCCAAGCCCCCCTACCGTTACCACTACAAATGCAGGAATCAAGACCTTCATGCCCATGTATGGTTCAATGCCTTGAATGGCCGCTGACATTACCCCGGCAACTGCAGCCAGGCCTGCGCCTATCCCGAAAACGAGCGTAAACAGGGGTTTCACCCTGACCCCTAAGGCCCGGGCCATGGTCGTATCCTGTGTCCCGGCGCGAATGAGCAGCCCTAAACGGGTCTTGGTGATGAATAACCACAACACAATGGTAAGGACAATGGTGAAGAAGATGAGGAACAGCCGGTACTTAGGGTAGGCGATGAACCCGAGATCCACAGTACCGGACATGATAGCGGGTTTTTTGATGACGTTCCCCAGCGGGCCGAAAATGGCCAGGATGGATTCGGTGAAAATCATGGAGATTCCAAAGGTGAGCAGGAGGGGGAGGATCTCTCCCTTTCCGTAGAGAGGACGTACCCCAAGAAGCTCAACGGCCATCCCTATTAGACTCACGCACACGGTCCCGGCCAAAAGACCCAGCCAGAAACTGCCGGTGGCCTGAACAACAAGGACTGCCACATAGGGGCCGATCATATAGAAGGCGCCATGGGCAAAGTTAACCACGTTCAGCATCCCGAAGATAATGGACA
>DREN01000457.1 GCA_011051075.1 Deltaproteobacteria bacterium
ACCTTCCTTTACGCAGGCTCCTTCAACCGCTTCAAGGGCCTCCATGTGCTGATAGAGGCGTTTCTGGGGATTACCCATACCGAAGTTTCCCTGAAGATATACGGTTCCGGTCCGGATGAGACCTATGACGCCCAGGTGAGAAAGATGGTCAGAGGCCACCGGAGGATAGAGTTGTGCGGCGTATTTCCCGAGGATCAAGTCGGAGAAATCCTCAGTAGTGTAGATGTGGTAGTAGTCCCGTCCCTCTGGTATGAGAATTATCCTCTGATCCTGCATGAGGCGCTGGCCTGCAATGTGCCGGTCATCGCCTCAGACGCGGGGGGCATGGCCGAAAAGATCAAGGACCGTGTGAACGGGTTTACCTTCAAGATGGGTGACGTGGATCGGTTGAGGGCCGTTATTATCAACCTGGTAGATCACCCGGAACAGTTGAACCGGCTGAAGGAGAACATCTGCCGCCAGATGATCCCTGCCGTTGAGCAGGAGGCCTATGCATACGAAAAGGTTTATTTCCAGGTGGCCTCCCCCGGAAAAGCTGGAGGATCATAGAGGTTATGGTACAGCGCTTGAGGACAGGCCCTTCCCCCCTTTCAATCCTCTATGTGGTCCATGGCTTTCCCCCGGATACCTGGGCCGGAACAGAGGTGTATACCCTGAACCTTGCCCGGGAGATGCAGCGTCTCGGGCATCGTGTAACGGTGCTGGCAAGGTCCCCGGCCGATCGGGCGGTGGAAGAGGGCGGTCCGGCCGATTTCAGCATTTCAGAAGACCGGTTCGAAGGTGTACGGGTACTCCGTATGATTCATCGCCTGCGCCACGGCTCCCTGCGTGAATCCTATGCCCAGCCTGGAGCTGAGAATGCCTTTCGGCAGGTCCTCTTGAAGGAGAAGCCGGATCTGGTACACTTCCAGCACCTGATTCACACCTCAGCGGGCCTCGTTCAGCAGGCCAAAAGCCTTGACCTTCCGACGGTGCTGCACTGTCATGACTACTGGGCCCTCTGCCCTCGAGTCCAGATGATCCGGCCCGATGGTGTGCTATGTGAACAGTCCATGGGGTATGGATGTTATTTATGCGTCATGGAGCGCGCCATGAACCAGATCGAAGGAGTTCATCAAGGCCACAGGTTTCCACCGGCGTCATCTGGGGAGATAGATCATGCGTGCGATAAGATCAAGACAGAGGTTGATGGTATCCCCGACAATTCCCGGTTCTGGGATGGTTTTTCCGACCTTGCCGGACGTTATGAGTACGTGCTGTCCGCCTATGCTGCCGCTGATCTTCTGATCTCACCCAGCCGGTTCCTGCGCCGGAAACTCATGGAGACCGGGAGGTTCAACCCCGAGACCTTTGTCTACTCGGATAACGGCCTAAGGACCGATCTCATCGAGGCCCTCAATAAAATGCCCGATCCGGAGGGAAAGATCCGGTTCGGGTATGTTGGCTCCCTGGTCTGGTACAAGGGGTGCGAGGTCATGATTAAGGCAATGAACCGCCTGAGCGGCAGGCCCTGTGTCCTGAACGTCTATGGGGATTTCAGACCCGAGGAAGACGGTTTTCACGCGAGGTTGAACCGTCTGGCAGACCGGGACAGCGTGCGCTTCAAAGGCAGGTTTGATAATACAGAGATATCCCGGGTTTATTCGGAAATCGATGTCCTGATCGTACCCTCTCTCTGGTATGAAAATTCCCCCATTACTATCCACGAGGCCTTTTTGGCAAAAACCCCTGTGGTGACAAGTAACATCGGTGGCATGGCCGAGTACGTACGGGATGGAGTGGATGGTCTTCTATTCAGGGCTGGTGATGCCCGCGATCTCAGCCTCAAGCTGGCCCGCTTTCTCGATGAACCGGCGCTGATTGAAACTCTCAGCCGAAATTGGCCTCGGGTAAAAGGGATTGAGGAGAACGCCACGGAACTTGCCGACCATTACCACAGGTTGGTTCACGGCAAAAGGCCTTACCAGAACAGGGTACTGCTCGACTACACAGGTGATATGACCGTAAGCAGAAAAGGACCTGTTGAAAGGCAGGGTCCCCATATGCTGTTGCTGCGTCCTGGTGGTCAGGTTGCCTATGATATCGTGCCTGCCCGCGGGGGACAGCGGGAGATCAGGATTGAGGTCGTGGCCCTGGGAGGTGAGGAGGGTGTTGAACTGGGCGGAAGATTTTTTGTGGACGATGTGGAGATCGGGGTCCTGCACCCTTTTACAGGAGGAGAAAAGGATGAGACCCGCACCCTGGTTTTTCAGACGGTGATCGGCAAACATGCGAGCCTGCTTCAGATGGACACAAAGCCTGGCGGAGAGAACGCCCGGGAGTTCTTCCTTCGAATCGGACGTGTTGTTGTGGCAGAACACGGGGCCGATCCCTGATTCAGGAGATTTTCTGTAGAGCAAACCGGTATTACCGGGAAATGAAGGGCCTTCAGGTGCGTATTATCCATCTCGGCGGAGAGAATACAGTGACAGGCTCCTGTCATCTGCTCCGGGCAAGGGGTCTGAATATCCTGGTGGACTGCGGCACGGCCCAGGGGGATGATCCTGTCGTGCCCATGGAGAGATGGCCTGTCCGGCCTGCCAAGATCGATTTTCTCTTCCTGACCCACGCGCATATAGATCGTACAGGCCGTGTACCGGAACTGATCCAGAGGGGGTTCAGGGGGGAGATTCTCGCCACTGGTGAGAGGCCTGGGGAACAGGAGAAACGATCTCCTGTTTGTGGGCTACCAGGCCCGGGGAACACCGGGGAGAGATATCCTCAGGTATTCAACGAGGCCCGGCGGGTATGTGATCCTGGAAGACGACAGGATTGAGATAAAGGCCAGGGTACACAACCTCACCGGCTACTCGGCCCACGCCGACCAGGAGGGCTTGATTGAGTGGGTGGAGGAGATGCCTGAAAAACCCGGGAAGATAAAGCTGGTCCACGGCGAAGCAAACGCACAGAAGG
>DREN01000236.1 GCA_011051075.1 Deltaproteobacteria bacterium
CCACGGACCAGGACTAAGATAATGATGAACGTGGGCATGCCGGAGAAGGCCTTTTCCCAGGGAATGATCCCCAACGAAGGGGTGGGTCTTGCCAGGGAGGAGTTCATAATCAACTCACACATCGGCATTCATCCCCTTGCCCTGTTAGACTACGACAAATTGAGGGAGAAGGCCAAAACCGATCAGAAGATCGCGGGGGTGGTTTACAAGATAGACGAAATTACGTCGGTCTATCAGAGCAAGAGGCAGTTTTTTATTGACAAACTTTCAGAAGGGGTGGGCCGTATCGCCGCGGGCTTTTACCCAGAAGATGTTATCGTGCGCATGTCCGATTTCAAGACCAACGAGTATGAGAACCTCCTTGGGGGCTACCTGTATGAGCCAAAGGAGAGTAACCCCATGATCGGCTGGAGGGGGGCCTCGCGTTACTACGACAAGGACTTCATGCCCGCCTTTGAGCTGGAGTGCATCGCCCTGCACAAGGCCCGCAGCGAGATGGGACTAACGAACATAAAGGCCATGATCCCATTCTGCAGGACCCCGGAAGAGGGGAAAAAGGTCATTGAGCTCATGGCCAGATTCGGCCTTGTCCGGGGAGAGGATGGTCTGGAGATATACGTCATGTGCGAGATACCCAGCAATGTGATCTGCGCCGATCAGTTCGCGGAGATATTCGACGGTTTTTCCATAGGCTCCAATGACCTGACCCAGTTGGCCCTGGGCCTGGACCGGGATTCCTCTCTGGTGGCCCATATCTATGATGAGAGAAACGATGCAGTGAAACGGTTGATCGCACAGGTGATCGACGTGGCCAAGGAGAAGGGTAAGAAGATAGGGATATGCGGTCAGGCCCCCAGCGATTTTCCCGATTTTGCCGAATTTCTGGTGGAATGTGGTATCGATTCCATGAGCCTCATCCCTGATACCGTCATCAAGACACGCCTTGCCATAGCCAAAAAAGAAAAGGAACTGGGCATCAGCCTGGAGAAAGATTGATATATGGAACCGGTGAGGATTCTGGGAACGGGCTCTTTTGTGCCTCCAAAGGTGCTGACCAATTTTGATCTGGAAAAGATGGGCCTGGACACCACCGATGATTGGATCGTTCAGCGAACCGGGGTCAGTGAGCGAAGAGTAGCGGACCCGGAGGTGACCACCTCAGACCTGGCCTGTGAGGCATCACTCAGGGCCTTTGATATGGCCGGGATTTCGGCGAAAGACCTCGACCTTATTATCGTGGCCACCATTACCCCTGACACATGCTGCCCTGCTGCGGCCAACTGGCTCCAGGCCAAATTAGACGCCCCCCAGGCCGTCACCTTTGACATAACCGCGGCCTGTTCCGGTTTTATATTTGCCCTGAACGTGGCGGAACAGTATCTGAGGACCGGGGCGGCCAGGCTTATCCTTGTGGTGGCCTCGGAGATCATGACCCGTACCCTGGACTGGACAGACCGGACATCGTGCATACTGTGGGGGGATGGCGCGGGCGCGGCCGTGTTGAGTCTGGGCCGGGAGGGCCCCGAGATTCTGTCCACCCATCTCCATACGGACGGGGTCAACGGCCAGGATCTTCTGTTGCCCGGCGGGGGATCCCGAACCACGCCCATATCACACGAGAGCGTGGACAGAAAACTTCACGTGTTGCAACTGATTGAGGCAAACGCCAGTTTCAGGGTGGCGGTAAGACATTTTGTGGATTCCATCAGGGAGGCCGCCGAGTTTAACGGTGTGGCAGTGGAGGATATTGACTGGTTAATTCCCCATCAGGCCAACCTGCGTATGTTCCAGTCCATGGCCAGGATTTTGAAGATCCCCATGGACAGGTTCTACGTTACCCTTGACCGCTACGGCAATATCTCCTCCGCCTCCTGCGCCATTGCCCTGGATGAGGCGGTGAGGGACGGAAGCGTGAAGGACGACCACCTGATCTGCCTCCCGGTGTTTGGCGGTGGCCTGACCTGGGGCAGCGCCCTGATAAGGTGGAGGAACTGAGATGGTTACCGCGCGTCTGAAGGAGATGGGAATAGGATTCAGGGCAGGTTCAGATGATTTCGGGGAGGATCGACCGACCCTTGTCATGATACATGGGGCCGGCGGATGTGCCCAGGTCTGGCAGGCTCAGATCGATCCCTTGAACAGGCACGTAAACACCCTGGCCCTGGACCTGCCTGGGTATGGGGCCACGCCGGGCAGAGGTGAGGGTGATCTGGGCGGTTATGCACAATGGCTGGCTGAATGTCTCAAGGGGGCCTTTCCTGAGCCCCGCTTTCTGATGGGCCATTCCATGGGCGGGGCCGTAGTCCAGAAGGCCGCCCTACTCGATCCTGATCTTATCAAGGGGATTATCCTGGTGGGCACAGGACCGCGGCTTAAGGTGGCGCCTTTATTCTTAGAGGGCCTGAAGAGGAAGTTCGAGGAGACCGTGGACTCGATCATCGGATATGCGTACGCTCCCAGGGCTGACCACAGACTTGTAGAGGAAGGCGCAAGACTGATGAAAGAGGCAGGATCAACGCAGGTTTACGGTGATTTTTCCGCCTGCAACCGGTTTGACCTGCGAAATGAGGTGGGAGGGATCGATCTTCCGTGCCTCATCCTGTGCGGCGAGGAGGATAAGCTTACCCCACCCGCCCTTTCAAGAAAACTGAATGAATCGATAAAGGGGAGCAGGCTTGAGATAATTTCCTCTGCCGGCCATATGGTCATGATTGAAAACCATAATACCTTTAACCGATCTGTCCTCGATTTTGTCCTTGAACGGGTTTCCTGAGAATGGAAGGCCGTTTGTTGGGCGGGCCTTCTCCAACAAACCCTGCCCCTACTATAGACTTCCAGATAAAGATTTTGGACTGCGTTATCGGTCGGAATCGTCGACGACGTACTATGGGTACGACTTACTCCGATTCCTCCCTCTGGCCTTGCCAAAATCATTATCTGAAAC
>DREN01000167.1 GCA_011051075.1 Deltaproteobacteria bacterium
ATACTGATCCCCCGGCCCATTCCCGCGCCACCGCCCATGCCGTGATGCTCAGCCACATTGGGGGTGCTCGTGGGCTTCATATCGCCACTCATATACCTTTTGACAGCCTCCCTCACCGTGCCCGATTCCCCAACAAAAACCTTCACATTAGCGGCGGAGAGGGTCTGTACCGCGTTGGGACCGCAGTTGCCCGTTATTACCACTTCAGCCCCCCTGGATGCCACAAACTGGGCCGATTGAATGCCGGCCCCTCCACCCAGGGAGATATTTCCGTTATCAAAGGCCTCAAAACTCATATCGTTGGTATCCACGATCACAAAACAGGCACACCTGCCGAAACGTGGGTCCATCTCCGAATCAAGGTCCTTTCCGGTACTTGTTACAGCAACTTTCATATCCATATCCTCCCGTGTTGAGACACTATGCTACGATTTTTCCACTTATCCGCTTTCTGGCCAGGGTTCGACGCAGGGGAAAGTTCACCTTGATTATCATATTTTCTTTGCCGCGGCTCACGCTTATCCCCTAAGCTCGATGCGTATAAACTTAAGTTCAATATCCACCCCTGTAAAGGTCTTACACCAAAGAATTTCTCCGGCAAGCGGACATCTCAATAGATCCGGGACCACTGGTCCTCAGGCCTCTGCCCTGCCCGCGCAAAAAAAAATGGGGGAACCGCACCCTGTGACCCAGATGTTTCAATATCCATGCCACCTTTGAAGGAAAGGTCTCGTTTTCCATGGAAAGCCGCGGAAATAGACCCCAGCTTATTGATAATATTAATTAAAAAATAATGAGTTGGAAGAAGGCCGGTCCAGATACCACGCCGGCTTGAACCCGGGAAAACCCGTCACCAACGTTACTCGATAACATGGTAACGATCTGTAGCGTTACGGTAACGTCTTTTCCCGGGTAGGTGTAAGACAAATACCGATAGAAGCAAAAAGGCACTGAAAAATACGGTGCCCCCATATCCATACTCAGTGGGCCTGGGTTACGGCCTCAAGGACCGGATCCTGGTGATCGGCAAGTCCATGTTTTTCGGGTCCAAGCCGCCCCGTGAGAGGGATTTATGGAGCATAAGGATAGAGCAAAGGCTCGGGGAGGCGGGATATAACCGCTGGGAAGTATTGAACGCGGGGGTCCCCGGATATAACGCGGTCCAGTACCGCACCTGGTGGGAGGATATCCAGGTTGCCTTTGAGCACGACCGCTTCATACTGGACTCGGTCTTCAGGGACTGGGAGAGGTTGAGGGTAATGCTGTTGACGCGGAACCGTGTCACGCTATCATTGGATTACTGCGGGAAGGGCAGGAAATCCCTGTGCCGACTTCCCCCTTTGGGTGAATAACCAGCGGTGGTCTTTCCCGCCTAAACCCCCCTCTGGGGGAATATGGGCGAGTATCTTCTGCTCTTCAGGTTCACCACCACTATTCCGGATGTTATCAGTACCAGAGCGAGGGCGATTTCCAGGGTTATGGTCTCCCCGAGGACCAAACCACCCAAGAGGACCCCGGCAACAGGCATGACAAAGATGAAGGAATGCAGTGAAACCGCCCCATACTTCTTGAGCATGGCGTTCCAGGCCACAAACCCGAACGATGCCGTGACAAGCCCCTGGTAAAGGAGAGACAGGAGGACGTCCGTGTCCACGGAAGTTATCATTTCAGGGTCAAGGAAATAACCGCACAGGAAAAAACATGGGACTGACAGCGCCATTGGAAAGAGCACTATCTGGAATGGAGGAAATGCGCCTATGATCCTCTTTGTGTAAACGGTGTTAAGCGCCCACAGAAAGGCCGTGGAAAGGATAATCAGATCTCCTATCTGAACGTCTGGGGTGACCTCTCCCTTTCCCAGGAAGACAAGGGCCATTCCTGAAAAGCCCATGACAAGGCCTAACACCTTTTTCCTTGTTATCTCATCCCCCGGAATAAAGAAATGCGCCAGAATCAGCACGAAAAAGGGCTGCAGGTTGATCATGAGTGTACCCCTGGACGCGCTCGTCTTGCTCAGGCCCAGATAGAAAAGGCCCAACTGGGCCGTAAAGAGGATGGCGACCATAAAGAGCTTGCGTGCCTGGCCCTTCTTCAGCCTGAGGGGTCGTCCGGTGGCCATGGCCCACAGAAAAAGGGTGATTGATGCCAGGCTGAACCTGAGTGCGGCGGTTGTAAACACCCCCAGCCCTGAGAGGCTGATCTTGATCGCCACCGCGTTGGCCCCGAAGAGGGCGCACAGGAAGAGCGTGAAGGTCCCGGCAGCGAGGGGCAGTTCCTGGTTATTTGGCGGATCAGGGGTCATGTCTCTGTCAATAGTCGGCATCACTCATGAGAAGGCAGAGGTCCTTTGCCCCCTTTCGATGCTGTCTCCATACCCGTCCGTGTGGATCCGTGGCCGGTTCGTACTCATACCGGCCCGATCTGAACCTTCCGGTTGGAGGTGCCGGTCTTCAATGGTGCCTGAAGAGGCATTTAGTTCAGACATTGAATACACCTTTGGATCGGTGGTTGCAAGGGCTGAACAGGAGTTTCCTGCCACACCGAAACCCCTTGGGCTTCATTCACCCTTTGAAAACACCCCATCTTCAGGTCAGTAAGTACGAAATCTTTCGACCTGTGCGGTTACCCATAGTCCGTTGGGGCCTCTTTTCCAAAGGACGCAACAAAATATTCCATCACGACATGGAACGTCCCCTTAGTTGGATTACAGCTTCGGAGGAGGCAGGGACCAGTACGGGCTCCAACCGAGACTCTCTCCCGGGGCTTTCCCGTAGCTTATTTCAAGCGCATGCTGCCGTCCCTGTAAAATGAGATAGGGTTTTGCGTCCTTTGGAAAAGAGGCCCCCACGGACGGGATAGATCCCCTATCCACAACTGCTGAAGTCTGACCGCACAGGTCGAAATCTTTTTCTTGAAGTGTATATTTA
>DREN01000193.1 GCA_011051075.1 Deltaproteobacteria bacterium
GGTGTTCAGGAAGTGGGTGGTTGAGTGGAACGGCTGCGCAGAGACCTATCCCGGTGAAAATCCGGAAGACTGCTGGGCCCAGACCGCGGGCGGGTATGGCGACGGCGTGGGCACGGGCGCGACCGGGGGGCAGTGGATCATCGAGGATTCCGTATTCCGTTACAATACCTCAGACGGTCTTGACCTGCTCTACGCCCGCCTCCCTGACAGTTGCATAGAGATCAGGAGGACCATGGCCTACGGCAACGCCGGCAACCAGATTAAGGTAAACGGTCCCACCATCATTGAAAACAGCCTGATGGTCGGAAGCTGCGGGTTTTTTGAGGGGAAACCCTTTACCTACAACGTGGACAACTGCCGGGGATCTGGCGCGGCCCTGGCGCTAAATTTCAGACAGGGGGTCTCGGTCTCGGTGATGAACTGCACCGTAGCAGGTGAGGGAGACTGCCTCGCCACTGTTGAATGTGATGAGTACTCGGCATGCGACGGTTCTGAAACCGTCACCATGAAGAACAACATTTTCCTGGGGTACAAGGAGTTCCTGGAAGCCTCGGACAGGGCCTGCTATCTATGGTTTGACAATGACAATTTCTACAAGACCGACATAGATTACAATCTGGTCTTTGGTGCAAAGATCGGCGTGTTCGGGTTATCGGCCCACGACATGAACCAGGACCCCCTGCTCAGGGATGAGGGGCTTTCTACCTTTGACGGCCGTCTCAGGCCGGGAAGCCCTGCCATTGACAGCGGCCTGGGGCCAGGCGGCCTGGTTCCTGACCACGATTTGAAACGGGTTCGCCGCCCCGTGGGCAGGGGTGTTGACCGGGGGGCCTATGAGTACCAGGGCGTACCGCTCATCCCCTTGACCCTGCTCCTGACAGGCCAGTAACTCCTTGGAGCCAGCCCGCAAAGAATGTTTTTCTCTCCGCGTGGTTGCGTGAGAATAACCTTCTCACCCCACGAGCACTGAGGCGATCCGTTCCTGGTCTTCCTTCTTCAGATAGGGATGCATGGGCAGGCTCAGGCACTGGGAGGCGATCCTCTCAGCTACTGGAAAGTCTCCCGGTTTGTGCCCAAGGCCCGCGAAAGCGCCCTGCAGGTGCAGTGGAACCGCGTAGTAGGCGACCGACGGGATCCCTTCCTTTTTCAGCCTCTCGGAGACCGCCTCACGATCCTCGCACAGGATGGTGTACTGGGCGTAAACTGAATCGTTTCCTTCCGCGATAACAGGAACCTGGACCTCCGGCACAGGGGAAAGGAGACTGTTGTACCTGGTCCCCGCTTCCCGCCTGAGATTACATTCTTCCGGAAATATTTCTAACTTCTCCAGCAGTATGGCCGCCTGCAAGGTGTCCATGCGGCCGTTTATGCCCACCAGGGGGTGCTGGTGTTTTACCTTCTGGCCGTGTACACGGATCTGGCGGAGCTTTTCAGCAAGACCGTCGTCATCGGTAAACACGGCGCCCCCATCGCCGTAGCAGCCGAGGGGCTTGGACGGGAAAAAGGAGGTGCACCCCATTAGTGAGAGCCCGCAGGACTTCCTGCCGTGGTGATGGGCCCCGAAGCTCTGGGCACCGTCCTCGATCACAGGGATCCCGTGTTTTTGGGCAACGGCGTTTATGGTTGTCATGTCGGCACACTGGCCGTAGATGCTCACCGGCATGATGGCCCTGGTCTGCGGGGTGATAGCCGCCTCGATGAGATTAGGATCCATGTTGAAGGTATCGGGCTCGATATCCACGAATACCGGTCTTGCACCCAGGAGCGCGATCACCTCCGCCGTTGAGATCCAGGTGTAGGGCACGGTGATAACCTCGTGACCCTGACCTGTATCCAGGGCCATAAGGGCCATGAGTAAAGCGTCCGTACCCGATGAGCAGGAGATGCAGTTGCCGACCCCCACAAACTTGGCAAGCCTTTGTTCAAGCTCCCTCATCTCCGGGCCCAGTATGTACTGGCCGTGGTCAAGTACGGCCCTGATCCTGGCCTCAATCCTCTCTCTTATACGTTTCTGCTGCGCCTTAAGGTCTATGAATTGCATAAATGTGTTCCTTTCGATCTCTTGTACCGCCAATTATCCTTGCTCTACCCCCCACCCTCTGTCTCTCGCTGTCTTTGCGCCTTGGCGGCTTTGCGCGAGTCACCTTTTGATTATCAGCTGTGAGCTATCAACCTGTTATGATGTCCCATCAACACCTCTTCTGGAACCAATAATGTTTCCCCAATAATTTCAGGTGTCAGCTTCCATTTTGTCATCCTGTCCATGGCATGGGTTAAGAACAGGATTTTAACCTGTTTATCCTTTATGTCAAATGAAAACACGACACTTTTTGGGTGAGCGGTACGTTCGATAATGACGGTGCTCAATTAAAGGCCTCCACTCCCTTCCCATTTCCTGTCTTCCATATTTTCCCAAAGCCCATTATTCCATCGTTCCATTATTCCAATTGTGAGCGAAGCGAACTGAGTTCGTGCACCACGTTACCTGTCTGCGTGTGGATACACGCAGGCAGGTCAATCGGAATCCTTGACGACGTAGTAAACCGTGCGACTTACTCTGAATCCTCACTCAGATCTGTATCTTTGCGCGGCCCTTAACTTTCGTGCCTTTCGTGGACCCCCTTTCATCTTCCCATGACCGCAAGGAACACTTCAAAGGTGGCACGGGCCGTCTTCTCCCAGGAAAACTTTTCAGCCTGTATCCTCCCTTTGCGGCTGAGTTCGGCCCTCAGTGCTTCATCCTTGGCGAGTTTGGCCAAGAGATGGGCAAGCTCGTCCCTGCTGCGGGGTTTACCCAGATAGATGGCAGCGTCTCCGGCCACCTGGGGCAGACTCGCCTCTTTCGTGGTGACCACAGGACAGCCGCATGCCATGGCCTCAACAATGGGCAGGCCGAAGCCCTCATAACTGCTCGGAAAGATGAGA
>DREN01000218.1 GCA_011051075.1 Deltaproteobacteria bacterium
ATCCAGGAAAAAAAAGGGTGCTCTGAGCCTGCTTAGCGGTGACCAGGAGGCCCTGGTCACCGCCCTGCTTCGGGAGATCGGCGGGTCTGACCCTGCCCGGATAGTCGAAAGGCTGCCCGATGCACTCTGTGCCGAGGCCTTCGTAGAAAGACTCCCGTTGAACCACGAAAGCTCCATCCCACTGCTCCTGGCCCTGAGGCAAGGCTTCAGAGAAAAAAATGTTGCCAGGGCCGTTAAACGGGCCGCGTTCAGACTGGAGAAAAGGGGTATCCCCATCAAAGGGCTCGGCAGGTCCGAAAAGGCCTCCCAAAGCATCCTGAAACCCCCTCCGAAGATCCCTCCGGACTGTTGTCTGGGCCCTGTGGACGGGGAAGGCGTGAGGTCCGTCGTGGTTATGGATTACCGTAGAGGCGGGGGCGTCCGGGTGGGGGCCGGGCTTATTTCCGATGAGCAGGGGATACTTCAGTTTTTCCATGCCAGGGATATGGACAGAAGGGGGGCAAAAAGGCTGAAGGAGGATTTTTCCCGCAACCTGGGGCCGCTGGTCGAGACATCCCTGTCACACCTTGCGGCTGTTCTGGAACAGGCATACCAGAGGCACCTTACCCTTGAGTCGGAGGTCCCCTCGGATTTTCTTGAACTGAGGCCGTGGCTCCTTTCAGATGCGCCCGATCCTGAACGGCCGGATGTGAAGACCCTCATTCATGAGAGGAGTATCCCGGATTCATCTCTGATCGATCTGAAAATCACGGACCTGCTGGACCATGAACTGATGGATAACTGGCTCATAGATTACGATCTGCTTGAAGCTTACCTGGACGAAATGTTCCGTATACGGGAGAGCCCCCTGATCCTGACCAAGACCCAGAAGTACGCCCGCCTAAAGGAGATCGAGGATAGATGTGTGCGCGAGCTGTTCCCTGATCCGAGGCGCGAACTCCTGAAAAGCAGGCTGGAGGAGACGGCCTACGTCTTTTTTAAGCTGGGAGAGGAAGACATGGCAGGCATAGCCGTTGCGGCGGCAGATACACTTGCCGAGGGAATAACTGCCTTTATGGCAAATCCGGTGGTCCAGGCCCTTGTGGAACGAAGCGTTGCCTACTACATAAAGGCCATGAAGGATGGAGAGTCCGGTTACGGTGAAGAGAAAGGAGAACCTTCTCGCATCATACTGCCCTGACACAGGGATGATCTCAGGAGGTACGGCTAAGGTGGTATCTTTCCGGTCAAATGAGACCATGTGGACCCTTTTGTATAGACCTTTGGAGGCCGGTGAGTGGAACTTGTTCTTATCCCGCAGTCCGCACAACCGGATTCCCGATTCGCCTCTTCGGGGTCATTGGAGGTAATTATGCCCGCAGCAATCAGTGTGAAAACCGGTACGAGAGTAGAGATGAAGGATATAACCTCCCTGGTGGCAGGGGAGGTCTCAAAAAGCGGCGTGACCGACGGGGTCTTGGTGGTCTATGTCCCCCATACCACGGCCGGCGTCACCATAAACGAGGGGGCTGACCCGGCGGTCTGTACCGATATTATCAGGAAACTGAACGAACTGGTTCCCCCCAACGACAGGTACCGCCACATGGAGGGAAACTCGGACAGCCACATCAAGGCCACCGTGGTTGGCAGCTCGGTCACAGTGATGGTTGAAAAGGGCCGTCTCGTCCTGGGCACATGGCAGAGGATCTTCTTCTGCGAGTTTGACGGTCCCAGGTCCCGGAGGGTGTACGTTAAGGTAATCTGAAGAAACAGCAGTGCCTGCGCCCATCATAGGGTAATGACCCCGCCGGTTTCCTGGACCGCCGGGGTCATTTTACGCTCCTCTGCGGGGCAGTAACCGTAACGTTGAGTGTCAGGGGTTGGTTGCCGCACCATGTTCACACCGATCAGGTTCATGGCCGGAGCCCCCCATGTTGTAGGTAAGCCCTGTCATATTCCCCCCTCCTCATGAATAAGCGGGGGATTACAAGAACTGGACCTGCTGGACCAAAGGCCTTTCACTCCGCCTTGGCGGGACCACGAGGCACAGGGAGTTTTTGACAGGTTATCAAAATCTTTCCAAACCATATGGGAACCTGCGGGAAGAGCATCTCACACGGGTGGACAGGAAGGGGAGGGGCAGGGCCACAGATATGCGGGAAAACCATCTACCATCTGAACCCGGAGCGTCTCTCGATCTTTCTTCCAAGGGCCGTCTCCATGACCCCTTCTCTTCCGTAGATGATTAACCTCCTCTTGGCCCTGGTTATACCCGTATAGACGATCTCCCGGGTCAGGAGCCTGTGGGTTTCATCCTCGGGCAGGACAAGGAGCACGTCATCGAACTCCGAGCCCTGGGCCTTGTGGACTGTCATGGCAAAGGCCAGCTCCCACGGGGGCAGCAGGTCCATGGAAAAGGTGATGTAGGTCCCGTAACGGGGAAAAAAGGCCCTGTGGGCCCCTGTTCCCTCCCTTATGACCACACCCACGTCCCCGTTAAAGAGTTCCTTTGAGTAGTCGTTTCTCGTGATCATGACTACTGCGCCGGAAAAGAACCCGTCCCTGGTCCACGCCCGGGAGTCAGGACAGAGGTGACGGGCTACCTCCCTGTTTATGCCCTCGGAGCCGTAGATCCCCTTGCGAATCAGGGAAAGGACCCTGGCCCTGTTCACCCGTCTGAAGATCTTTTCAAGGATCTCCCGGCCCGGGCTTGAACTGATGAGTGCGGAATGATCCATGGCCAGCGCATCCCCTATCAGGTCCCTGAAGCTCCTCCTGTCTCTGTCCCCTCTTCCCATGTAGTGTGCCTCGACCCAGAGACGGAGATCCTCCCTCCAGACCTCCCTGCCGTGGTTGCGGACAAAGGCCCACATGTCCTGGTTCAGGCCCAGGGCCTCATCAAAGGATACCGGTGAAAACCGGGGGCGCAGGCCTTTGTTCACC
>DREN01000309.1 GCA_011051075.1 Deltaproteobacteria bacterium
AACCGATGAGGGTAATCACCCCGAAACCCGCTGACCAGATGCATCCCGCCCTTAGTCCCCGGAGAATACCCTCGCCGGTCAACCCGATGGGTGCAAGGCCTTTTTCCAGCAAAAGGACCGTTGTGACCATGAGAGTAGTCTCTACAAGCCTTACGAGCCCTGAAAGGATCATGGGGTGAAACAGCCCCGAACCCACCCTGGCGGCGGCCTCCGCTATAATGACCGTCCCAAGGCATACTATCAGGGTCTTTGTCTGGAGTCTTCCTGCTTCCATCCAAGTGCCCTCAGCGCCCTGTAGGCACGCCACTGGTCGTACCAGATCTCTGTTTCCTGGAGTTTCTTGAGAAGGTCCTCCACCGAGGCCCTTTCCATGCCCGATTCCACTGAACGGCTCAGTGTCTGTCTGTGAGGAGTCTCCGGCCCGTGACATAAGAGAGGCAGTAAAGCGAGGATGCCTGCCGAAAGGCAGAGGATAGAGCTAAAGGCCGTAGAGACCCGCGAAGGAAAGAAGCCGGATAGTATCAGGAAGAGGAGGGTGTACAGAAAGAGGTAGAGGGTGATGGGAAGCCCCACCAGGAGGGAAAAAAAGATGAAGCCGCGGAAGAATCCGTACCTGTCCACCCCTGAAGAGAAGTCTCTCAGGATACCGGCAGGGTCTGAAATAAAATGAGCGGGATCTGTTTTTACGACCGTTCTCCCCCTGTTTTTCAGTATCAGCGTCTCGCCGCTCTGGGTTATGGTCAAGTCAGCTCCTCCCTGTTCGCCGGTGTTGAGATAATCGTACTCCAGGAGTTTTCTCTCCAGGGCACTTTTGAGGGATCTGTCGCCGATCTGCTCCAGGCTGCAGGTCTTGATGGTCTTTAGCTCAAGAGGTTTGATAACCTCTGCGGGATAGAGGGTGTACCTGTAGTATAGCTTTGTCAGTCCCCTCCCTGTGGAACTGGAGAGGAGGAGCCTGTCCCTGATCTTTGAAAAGAGATGACCGTCCATCTGCATCCCCCATAAAGAGGCCAGGACCAGAACCGGGATCAGGGGGATAATCGCGAAAAATGATGAAGGCCTTCCCCTCCGGGGGGGCATGAGACCCAGTGTGATCATGAACACCACAGGAGGAATCAGCAGAAAATAGGCGCTTGCCAGGGGGGAGATCTCTCTCCAGTTTACCCCTGCAATAAGCGCGGCCCATACCGGCAGGAGGGAGATGAGGAAGGTGGCGCTGCGGGCGAAGATCCGATCCCAGACCCATGCGGCTGCAAAGGAGAGGAGGGATATGCCCGCGCCCAGGCTCAGGGTAAAGAAGAGCCCCCCGCAGAGGGCAGGGCCAAGGTCGTGCAGGTGCCCCATGATACGCTGGTTGGGCACAGGTATGTATCCGGCCCCCTGCACGGCCGCGAGGGTCTGGTAAAGGGCCCTGTTGGACAGGTATACTTGCAGGGTGCTCAGGGCCTGTGCAATAAAGAGCCCTCCTGACAGGGCCGCCGCAGGATAGCAGATGGAGCGCAGTCCAATAGATCGATCACTCGTTGGGTGATCTTTACTGATAGGTAACCCTGAATACCTCTTCAATTGTCGTGATCCCGTCCAACACCTTCCGTGCCCCGTCATGGCGCAGGGTTGACATGCCCTGTTCAACGGCCTTCTGTTTTACGGCATTGGCATCGGATGTTTTGAGTATCAGGTTTCTGACCGGTTTATCCAGGACCATCAGTTCAAACATGCCTGTTCTCCCCCTGAATCCCGTGTCAAGACACGAGGGGCACCCCCTCCCCCTGAATAATTTTCTTCCCTGGAGCGCTTCCCTGCTGATGCCGATACTACGCAGGGATTCCTCATCAGGGGTATATTCCTCCCTGCAATCCCCGCATATGACCCGCACCAGTCTCTGGGCAAGGATCGCCTTTACCGAAGAGGTGACCAGAAAGGGCTCGATTCCCATGTCAATAAGCCGGGTGGTGGCACTTGCAGCATCATTGGTGTGGAGAGTAGAGAAGACCATATGTCCGGTCAGGGCCGACTGGGTGGCGATCTCAGCGGTTTCCAGATCACGTATCTCGCCTACCAGTATCACGTCCGGGTCTTGACGAACGATGGATCGGAGTCCCTTGGCAAAGGTGAGGTCTATCTTAGGGTTGACCTGGATCTGTCCTATCCCTTCTATCTGGTACTCAATGGGGTCCTCTATGGTTATGATATTGATGTCGGTGTTGTTGATGGTAGAGAGGGCCGCGTAAAGGGTGGTGGTCTTGCCGCTTCCCGTGGGTCCTGTGACCAGGATGATTCCGTGCGGGGACCTGATGAGTCTGTCAAATTTTCCGAGAAGGTCATCGGGCATGCCCAGGTCGGAGAGATCCAAGAGTACGCTGGTCTTGTCCAGAAGGCGAAGCACCACCCGTTCACCAAAGGCCACGGGAATGGTTGACACCCGGATATCGATGTTCTTGTCCGCGATTTTGATCTCTATGCGGCCGTCCTGAGGGAGCCGCTTTTCCGCGATGTTCATCTTGGCCATGATCTTGATGCGTGAGATCAGGGCCGATTGTATATGTTTGGGCGGAGAGAGCATGTCGTAGAGTATCCCATCCACCCTGCACCTGATCTTCAGACTGTGCTGGGAATGCTCGATGTGGATATCGCTTGCCCTCGCCTTTACGGCCTGTGAAAGCATCAGGTTCACCAGCTTGACAACGGGGGCGTCGCTGGTGTCCTCCAATAGGTCTCCGGTCTCCTCGATCTCGGATAGGATACGGTTGGGATCTTCTTCATGCATATCCTCGATCACCTGCTCGGCTGAGTCACGGTTCATGTCGTAGGCGAAGTTGATCACAGAGAGGATGCTCCCATAGGGGGCCAGGACCACCTCTGCATGTCTAAGGCCGGTCAGAGATCTCAGATCGTCCAGGGGTTGAAACTGGAG
>DREN01000109.1 GCA_011051075.1 Deltaproteobacteria bacterium
ACCATCAGATCCGGAGAAAAGACCTACTTTCTCCTTAAGCTCTTCTCCACCGGCACCCGTAGCCCTGAGCAGGACTACGGGTGCCGGTGGAGAAGAGCTTAAGGAGAAAGTAGGTCTTTTCTCCGGATCTGATGGTGATCCTGATGGGCCCCTTCTTCTCCCACACGTACTCCGGTGGAATCAGCAGGATATAGTCTCCATGGGGCACGGGCGCCGGCCTGACGGGTGTGGCTCCCAGAGAGAACTCTCCCCCAGAGCACACGTTCCTGGATGATTTTATTATCCCGAAAAAGGCCCTGGTCTCCTCCCTTCTGAAGTTTTCCGCCGGGCAGAGGGTCAGGTGTATGCCCGCCATGTTGCAGTCCACCTCAAAAAGCCCTCTGCCCGTGTCCTTAATGGGGCCGCCTACCTCAACGGGATGGCCTGCCGGGGCCCAGACAAGGATTAGCAGCAAAGAGATAAGACCGGTAAGGATCGCTCTTTTAAGCATGGCTCAACCTCCTCCTGTTATTCTTGTGGTTTTTCGCGGGATATCTTTCGGCCTGTGCGGGTAACCTTAGTCCGTGGGGGCCTCTTTTCCAAAGGACGCAACAAAATATTCCATCAGAACATAGAACGCCCCCTTAGTTGGATTACAGCTTCGGAGCAGGCAGGGATCCGTACATGCTCCGACCGAGACTCTCTCCTGGGGCTTTCCCGTAGCTTATTTCAAGCGCAGGCTGCCGTCCCCATAAAATGAGATAGGGTTTTGCGTCCTTTGGAAAAGAGGTCCCCACGGACGGACTCCCGCCAGGGGCGGGATAGGTCCCGTATCCACAATTGCTGAAGTCTAACCGCGCAGGTCGAACTATTTTGACCTGTGCGGTTACCCTTAGTCCGTGGGGGCCTCTTTTCCAAAGGCCGCAACAAAATATTCCATCAGGACATGGAACGCCCCCTTGGTTGGATTACAGCTTCGGAGCAGGCAGGGACCCGTACATGCTCCAACCGAGACTCTCTCCTGGGGCTTTCCCGTAGCTTATTTCAAGCGCATGCTGCCGCCCCTATAAAATGAGATAGGGTTTTGCGTCCTTTGGAAAAGAGGCCCCCACGGACGGACTCCCGCCACGCGCGGGATAGATCCCGTATCCACAATTGCTGAAGTCTAACCGCACAGGTCGAAAAATACCAGATGCACCCTGCCCTGTCAATGCGACAGGCAGCACACCTTATGTCAACTTTGATCCAATAGGCTGATTTTTCTGAATAATTATCTTGATGGGATCTCCCTTTTGTGGCAATATCAGATCTGGTGTACGTCTGTCATGAAGATCCGGAAACATCCAAATCCCATCAACGAAAGGAGGCTGCAATGTTCAAGATCTTGAGAGTCAACATGTCTGATCTTTCGGTCAAAGCAGAGGATATACCGGAAGAATATCAGGGATTAGGGGGCAGGGGCCTGACTTCGGCCATAGTGGCAAAGGAGGTGGACCCGACCTGTTCGCCCATAGGTCCCAGCAACAAACTGGTCTTTGCGCCCGGCCTCTTGGGGGCCACCAACTGCGCCAACTCGGGCCGTATCTCGGTAGGCGCCAAGAGCCCGCTCACCGGTGGGATCAAGGAGTCCAACTCCGGGGGCCAGGCAGGGCAGTACCTGGCTAAATTGGGTATCTCGGCCATAGTAGTTGAGGGATCACCCCAGGATGACACCCTGTACAGGCTTTTTGTGGGCAAGGGGAAGTATGAGCTCGCCCCGGCGCCGGACCTGAAAGGCCTGGGCAACTACGCCACTGTTGATAAACTCAAAGGCGAGTTCGGAGAAAAGGCGGGATATGTCACCATCGGACAGGCGGGTGAGTGGAAGATGCCCGCTGCCAGCGTTGCCTTCACCGACCGGGAACTCAGACCCACGCGCCATGCGGGCCGCGGCGGGCTGGGCGCTGTCATGGGTTCAAAGGGGCTGAAGGCCATTATCATCGATCCCGCAGACGGCGAACTGGCGCCCATTGCGGACAAGGAGGCCTTCAAGGCCGCGGCCAAACGGTTTGCAAAGGCCCTTCAGGATCACGCTGTGACAAGCCAGGGCCTGCCCACCTACGGCACAGACGTACTCATAAACGTCATCAACGAGGCAGGGGCCCTCCCAACCAGGAACTTCAGTTCAGGTCGATTCGAGACCGCTGACAAGGTGGGGGGAGAAACCCTGAACAAGATTACTGTAGAGCGCAAGGGCAATCCCACCCACGGCTGCATGTCGGGCTGTGTTATCCGCTGCTCCGGGATCTTTCTTGACCAGGCGGGCGAGTACGTGTCCAAATGGCCCGAGTACGAAACCGTGTGGGCATGGGGTCCCAACTGCGGGATCGACGACCTTGACGCCATAGCCCGCATAGACCGGGTCTGTGACGATGCAGGTGTTGATACCATTGAGGTGGGTAACTCCGTTGCCGTGGCCATGGAGGGGGGCGTCAAGGAGTTCGGCGACGCGGCCGGGGCCGAAGAACTCATCAAAGAGGTGGCAAAGGGGTCCCCGCTGGGCCGTATTCTGGGCGCGGGCGCCGGGGCCGTGGGAAAGTGCTTCGGTGTCAGGCGGGTCCCCGTGGTAAAGAACCAGGCCCTGCCGGCCTACGACCCCAGGACCGTAAAGGGCGTGGGCGTCACCTATGCCACAACACCCATGGGGGCCGACCATACGGCCGGATACGCGGTGGCAACCAACATCATGAAGGTGGGCGGCGACGTGGACCCCCTGACTACCGAAGGCCAGGCAAAGCTCTCAAGCGATCTCCAGGTGGCCACGGCGGTGATCGACACGGCCGGCCTCTGCCTGTTCGTGGCATTCCCCATGCTGGACATCCCCGCTGCCTTTAACGCCGTGGTGGATATGGTGAACGCCAAATTCGGGCTCAG
>DREN01000439.1 GCA_011051075.1 Deltaproteobacteria bacterium
GGGAGTGCTGATCAGGATGGTAAGTGTCAGACCGCGGGACAAGGGGGAGTTCAGAGGCTATCTGATATAACTCTTCTTCTCTAACACCTTCAGCCTCCCCGGATCCTGAATCCCTGAACGGGAGCATTACCCGGTTGTTGCCAGATAGATGATATGGCATTATCTCCGATAAGACCACTCCAGAAATGGCGTCAAAGTAGGTGCGGCTTCAGCCGCACAGTCGTCTTAATCTCACCTCTCATCCATACCTCAAGAATCAGCTAATGCTCCCCCCTGGACCTGGGTTAAGAGAGCCCGTACTCCCTGGTCTTTTAGAGTTTCAGATAATGATTTTGGTAAGGCCAGAGGGAGGAATCGGAGTAAGTCGTACCCATAGTACGTCGTCGACGATTCCGACCGATAACGCAGTCCAAAATCTTTATCTGGAAGTCTATTGGATATTAGTCATTGCCCTGATCAGTGTTCTGGTCAGGATATAAACCCCCAAAGAGGACAGGTATCATGGCGTTCGTTCAGGGTGAGGATCATGGCCGAGAGGATGAGAAAGGTGAAGGCGGCCGGTTTACCGGAGCGCAGGCTGTAAAAGGGAAGCGGCAAGGGATATCTCCTCATCATCCCAGGAACAGACTGAAGTACCACCTGGAAAACCCGGCGCCGAAAAAGAGGTAGAAGAGGGCGCCAAGGGAGAGAAAGGGCCCGAAGGGTATCCTGAATCGATAGCCCTTGCCTGCAAGCACGATAAAGAGGGCGCCTATGATGGCCCCTGTAAGGGAAGAGATCAGAACGATGATGGGCAGAGGCCTCCATCCCATCCATGCCCCGATCATGGCAAGGAGCTTGATATCCCCGCCTCCCATTCCCTCTCTCCCTGTAAGACGTTCGTAGACAAAGGCCACGAGAAAGAGGGTCCCCCCCCCTGCCACGGTTCCGATCAGTGAATCGAGCCACAAAGTGCCACCTGGAAGGAGGGAGGCGCCCCAGCCTGCCACGACCCCGGGCAGGGAAATAAGATCGGGAATGATCCTGTGGTCCAGGTCAATAAAACTCACTGTCACAAGTGCGGATGCAAACAGGAGGGTGAGAATGTATTGATAACTGAGGCCGTATCTGATAAAGAGTGCAAGGCTCAACAGACCGGCGAGCCCTTCCACAAGGGGATAACGCCACCCTATGGACGCGCCGCAGTGCCTGCATTTTCCCCGCAGAAGAAGGTAGCTCAGGAGAGGGATGTTGTCGTAAAACCTGATCCTGGCCCCGCAGCGGGGGCAGGCAGAGGGCGGAGAGATTATCGATCTCCTGAGGGGAATACGATAGATACATACGTTCATGAAGCTTCCGAGGGAGAGCCCCAGCAGCAGGGAGAAGAGGGTCGTTAGGGAGTGAAGAACCATCTAAGATAGCCCAGGTTACAGGAAAATGACAAAAACCAGAAATTCAGGATCAGCCGGAAAGACCGTGATGCTCTCCGTGAACCCGGAGAACCCCCAGAAACGGCACATTAACCGTGTCAGTCAGGTCCTGGACCAGGGAGGGCTTATCGCCTATCCCACCGATACCTTTTACGGGATAGGGTGCGACCTCTTCAACAAGAGGGGGATCCAGGCCATATACAGGCTCAAGAACCGCCCCCTCAAGAAGCCGTTCTCCTTTGTCTGCGACAGCCTCAAGGAGATAAGCAGGTACGCCCTGGTCTCCAACTACGCCTACAAGACCATGAAGCGGCTCATGCCCGGGCCCTACACCTTTATCCTGGAAGGGACCAGACTGGTGCCCAGGATCATGCTCACCAAGAGGAAGACCGTTGGAATCCGCGTCCCTGACAACAGGATCGCCCTCAGTATTGTGCAAACCCTTGGCAGGCCAATCATAAGCACCAGCGCCGGTTATGATGACCCGTGGGAGATAAAGGAGACCTATGGATCGTATCTCGATATTGTCATTGACGGCGGGGTGTTTAATCAAAGCCCTTCCAGCGTGGTCTCACTGATCGGAGACAGACCGGAGATCATACGGGAAGGTAAGGGAGATATCAGTAGCTTTCTCTGATCTGCAGCCCGGAAAGCCCGTTCCACCTGTATTCGACCCTGCATCTGAGGTCCCGGATCAGCCTTGCGGCAAATCGTACGCCGGTATCGAGCAGGAGGTCTAATAGTTCCAGGCCGCTTTTCTCGGGGTAGATGAGGGTCACCTCTCCCTTTATACCGGCCAGTTCTTTTGTTGTCTCCACAGCATCCTGAAAATTCCCCAGGAAATCAACCAGGCCCAGTTCCCTTGCCTGGGCACCGGAGAAGACACGGCCGTCTGCCATGGCCCTGACCTTTTCCAGGGGAAGTCTCCTGCCGCGGGCTATGGCCTCCATGAACTGATTCTGCATGTCCATGACCAGGGCCTGGAGGATTTCACGTTCCTTGTCGGTCAGTTTCCTGTCCGGGGAACCCATATCCTTGAACTCCCCGCTTTTCACGATCTCCAGATCAACACCGATCTTGTTGAGCAGGTCCTCCATATTGACGAATTCCACAATTACGCCGATACTTCCGGTGATGGTGCCAGGGTTTGCCACGATCCTGCTGGCGGCGGCAGCGATGTAGTAGCCGCCCGATGCCGCCACCGTTCCCATGGCGGCCACCACTTTCTTGACGGGGATCGTCTTCTGTACCTCCCTGTAGATCTCTTGGCTGGGGGCTATGGCCCCGCCAGGGGAGTTGATCTTCAGGATAATGGCCCTTATAGACTTGTCTTTTCTGAACTTGACCAGTTGTGATGTGACGTTCTGGGAGGATGTAATGGCCCCTTCCACAGGGATAACGCCGATCTTTTCACTGAACAGGAGGTCTGCGGATGGAGAAAATATGTGGATGGCCACTGACAGGGCACTGCCCAGCAC
>DREN01000349.1 GCA_011051075.1 Deltaproteobacteria bacterium
CGAGGTTCATTGAGGCGGGATACTGGTCCCGCCACAGGCGGGACTGGATATCCATAAGAGAATCACCCCTCCCTTTTCATCAAGCCTCCGGGGTCAACCAGATAACACCTCCGCGGACGATTTAGAGCTGCGGAATGGATGCCCAAAATATTTTTCCAAGCATGGTACAGCAGAAATGGGGGCTATGTCTTCTGAAGGACGGTACGGAAGTAGTCGACCGTCCTCTCAAGGCCCGTTTCCAGGTCTGTCTCGGGTGCCCAGTTGAGGCTTTTCCGGGCCAGGGTTATGTCGGGCCTGCGCTGAAGGGGATCGTCCAGGGGGAGGGGCTTAAACACTATCCTGGAGGCGCTTCCGGTAAGCCTGATGGCCTCCTCTGCCAGCTCAAGTATGGTAAATTCAGTGGGATTCCCCAGGTTTACAGGTCCTGGAAAGTCGTCGGGACCGTTCATCATACGGACCAGACCCTCCACGAGATCATCCACATAGCAGAAGGAACGGGTCTGGGAACCGTCTCCATAGACCGTAATCTCCCGGCCTGTCAGGGCCTGGACGATGAAGTTGCTCACCACACGGCCATCGTTTGGATGCATACGCGGTCCGTAGGTATTGAATATCCTTACCACCTTGATGTTAACACCGTTCTGGCGGTGATAATCAAAAAAAAGGGTCTCGGCGCAGCGCTTCCCCTCATCGTAGCAGGACCTGAGTCCTATGGGATTCACGTTACCCCAGTAGCCCTCCTCCTGGGGATGCACCACCGGGTTGCCGTAGATCTCGCTGGTGGAGGCCTGGAGGATCCGGGCCTTTACCCTCTTGGCAAGGCCCAGCATGTTTATGGCCCCCATGACGCTGGTCTTTACGGTCTTTACCGGGTTGTACTGGTAGTGGACGGGGGATGCGGGGCACGCCAGGTTGTATATCTCATCCACCTCAAGGAATACGGGGTGCACAAGGTCATGACGAATGAGTTCGAAGTTGGGTCTGCCAAGGAGGTGCCTGATATTCCCTTTGGTGCCGGTAAAGAAATTATCCAGGCACAGGACATCGTGGCCCTCTTTCACGAGACGTTCGCAGAGATGAGACCCTAAGAAACCGGCCCCTCCGGTTATGAGAATACGTTTTTCATGGTGCATCATGATGCTGTCCCTCCCCCTTGTGGGGCCTGGTCAACAAAGGGCCTCAGAAGTGGGTGCGGCCGGGTTTGCCTATGGGGAAGACGTTGAATCCTATCTGAAAAAGACCCTCGTGATCCAGGATATTTCGGCCGTCAAAGACAAAGGCCGGTTTGGACATTGACCGGTATATCCTTTCAAAGTCCAGCCCCCTGTAGATACCCCATTCGGTCATGACGGCGATGGCGCAGGAGCCGGCGCAGGCCTGATAGGGGTCTTCAACAAAGGATATCTCGCCTCCCAGCTCTTTCAGATCCTCCCTGGCGTTGTCAAGGGCCTTGGGATCGGTGATGACCACCGTGGCCCTCTCTTCCACCAGCCTCTTTGCCACAAAGATGGCCGGACTCTCCCTGGTGTCTCCCGTGTCGGCCTTAAAGGCGAACCCTAAGAGGCATATCCTCTTCTGGGCCAGGGTGTTGAACATGACGTCGAGCATGTTCAGGATGAACCTCTCTTTCTGAAAGTCGTTGATCCTGATCACACCCTCCCAGTAGTCGGCCACCTCGTTGAGATCGTAATGCCTGCAGATATAGACCAGGTTCAGGATATCCTTTTTGAAGCATGACCCCCCGAACCCCACGCTGGCGTTCAGGAACCTGTCTCCCACCCGACTGTCCATACCTACGGCCCGAGCCACCTCCTGCACGTCCGCATCAGCTTTTTCACACAGGGCAGAGATGGAGTTGATTGAGGAGATCCTCTGGGCCAGGAAGGCGTTTGCCACCAGCTTGGAGAGTTCGCTGCTCCATATGTTGGAGCATATGATCCTCTCCCTCGGCACCCAGTTGGCGTATATTTCAACCAGGGTATCCCTTGCCTTCAGCCCCTCAGGGGTCTGCCTTGACCCTATGAGGACACGGTCAGGGTCTTCCAGGTCCTTTATGGCGGTTCCCTCGGCCAGGAACTCGGGGTTGGACAGGACATCGAACCCGACGCCGTTATCCTCGGCCGTGAGGATCCGTTCCATGGCCTGGGCCGTCTTTACCGGGAGGGTGCTCTTCTCAACGATTATCTTGTGGGACCTTGCGTGTTCCCGTATCTGCCTGGCGGTCCTGTCCCAGTATTGGAGGTCAGCGGCCATGCCGGCGCCTGCACCAAAGGCCTTGGTGGGGGTATTTACGCTCACAAAAATGATCTCGGACGCCTCTATCTCCCTCTCGATTTCCGTGCTGAAAAAGAGGTTCCGACCCCTGGCGGCCTTCACCACCTCGTCCAGGCCCGGCTCAAAAATGGGTAGATCATCCGAGTTCCAGCGGGCAATACGCTCATGGTCGATATCCACCACGGTCACCCTGTACTGGGGGCACTTATGGGCGATCATGGCCATTGTGGGCCCCCCCACATAGCCTGCGCCTATGCACAGGATCCTTTTTTCAAAACCCATTTCAACTTTTCTCCAGGGTTTGCGTCTTAGCTGGAACAGCAGAGGAATCTGAATCTGCCTGCTGAAGATCTATTCTAATAACAGATTCCTTTTCGGTAGTCACTGAAAAAGTTCGACCTGTGGGTTAGGCAAAGCGGCACAGCTATGATACCAGACTGTTCTTACCACGAACCCGCCCCATGCCCTGGCCCAGATCGTGGAAAGCTTTCAGGGAGGTCAGATAAAGGAGACTCGGGGTCGCGGACCCCTGGCTTGGGTTCGCCGTTTCCCAGAACTGATGGAAGAAAAACTTGACGGAGGACGTTTTTGTGTATAGTTTAA
>DREN01000032.1 GCA_011051075.1 Deltaproteobacteria bacterium
CCACCCCCATGTCCAGGAGCCTGTTTCTGAGATCATCGGCAGTGTTCCAGTCCCCTGCCTTTCTGGCATCCTCCCGCTTCTCAACCAGCTCCTCCACCACCCTGTCCGGCGCCGGGGGTTCAAGCCGCATGATTCCCAGGACCGAGTTGACCCGTTCCAGGGCCTTCAGGGCCTTTTCCCGGTCAGAGGTGGAGATCCCTGTCTCATCTATCTTCCTGTTGATCCTGCGGGCAAACTGGAAAAGGGATGCCAGGGCCGGGGCTATGTTCAGATCATCGTCCAGGGACGCGATAAACTTGCTTCTCAGGGCGTAGATGGTCTGGTCCATCTCGGTATCCACAGATCCGGTCCTTGCGTAATGGAGCCTCTGAACGAATTTGTCAAGGTGGGATATGGTGTTTTTGGCGGCCCGCAGCTTGGCCAGGGAAAAGAAAATGGGCTTTCTATAATGCCTGCTCAGGAGCCAGTAGCGGATCTCCCTCCCCGTATGTCCCTGTTTAAGGAGTTCTCTCAGGGTTATCTGCCCGCTTTCAAAGTACTCCTGTTCCCCGCTCACGTCGGTCATCACCGGTTCGTTATGTACCCAGTAATTGGCAAGGGGCTTCCCTGTTATGGCCTGACTGATGGCAATGGAGTTCTCATGGTGAGGGAAGATAAGGCCTACTCCGCTGGTATGGATGTCGTGGGTGGGGCCCAGGGTCTTCAAGGCCATTGCAGCGCATTCAATATGCCATCCCGGTCTTACGTTTCCCCATTTTGTCTTGAAAAAGATCCCGTTTTTAAGTTCGTTGAGGGTGGACCTCTTCAGGAGGGTAAAATCCCTGGGGTTTTCCTTCTCGTACTGGTCCAGATCAACGGTCTTACCGAGCTTGATCTTGTCAAGGTCTATGCCGGAGAGTTTTCCATAGTCCCTGAACCGGGAGATATCAAAGTAGATGGAACGGAGCTTTTCATAGGCGTATCCCTTTTCAAGGAGCTTCTCCGTGAGCTCTATCATCTGGTCAACATGTTCGCTGGGCCTGGGATACTCAGCGGCCCTCAGGATGTTCAGGGAGTCAAGGTCCTCCATGAAGTCGTTGTAAAACCTGTCCGTGAATTTCTTCAGGGACACCCCGGCCTCCTCAGCGCCTTCGATGGTCCGGTCATCGAGATCGGTCACGTTCATTATGTGGGTGACGGTGTAGCCCTTCAGCTCCAGATAGCGCCCGATCAGGTCGGCCAGGAGGAGGCGCCTGCACTGGGCCAGGTCGATCACCTGGCAGAGGGTCGGGCCGCAGGAGTATATGGAGACACGCTCCTCTTCAATGGGAACAAATTCCTCCTTTTTGCGGGACAGGGTATTGTACAGGCGGAGCCCCGACTTTTTCCTGGCCGTGAACAGGGGGGTGCTCAGATACCTCTCTCCCCCGTCCGGGAGTATGACAACGATGCGGCCTCTGTCCATCTCCTCGGCTATCTTGAGGGCGACGGCCATGGCCGCACCCGAGCTCATGCCCACGAAGAGCCCCTCCTTCTTTGCCAGCATGCGAGCTGTGTGATAGGCCTCCTCATCGTCGATGTTGATGATCCGGTCGGCCCGTTCCTTTTCAAAGATGCCGGGGCGGTATGACTCCTTCATGTTCTTGAGCCCCTGGATCTTGTGGCCCAGATAGGGTTCAACCCCGATGATCCTGATCTCCGGATCAAGCTCCCTGAACCTCCTGGAGATCCCCATGAGTGTGCCGGTGGTCCCCATGCTGGCCACCAGGGCGTCCAGGCGGCCGCCGGTCTGCTCCCATATCTCCATGGCGGTGCCGTTGTAGTGGGCCATCCAGTTGGCCTTGCTGTTGAACTGGTCGGCAAGCCAGTAGCGGTCGGGATCCTCCCGGATCATATTGTAGACCTGCTCTATGGCCCCGTCTGTGCCCAGGTGAGCCGGGGTGAAGGTTATGTCAGCGCCCAGGGCCTTGAGGATCTTTACCCTCTCTTCGCTCACCGCCTCCGACATGGTAAGAAGGATGCGGTAGCCCTTTACCGCGGCCACCATTGCCAGGCCTATGCCCGTGTTTCCGCTGGTGGCCTCAAGTATGATCTTATCCTTTGTGAGCAGTCCGGTTTTCTCGGCCTCTTCGATCATACAGAGGGCCGGACGGTCCTTGACCGAACCGCCGGGGTTGAAGTACTCCAACTTGGCCAGGATCTCCACGTCTCTGTTCGTATTCAGAGCGTCTATGGAGACCAGGGGGGTCCCGCCGATCTGATCAAGGATATTTCCTGGTTTTTTGGTCATTGGCCGATGTCCACATCCTCATAGTTTCCGGGGGCTGTCCATGAGGGTAAGGGTAATGGTTGGAATAATATAAGCAAGAGATTCTGAATTACAACTCCGGAGGTTGCAAAACCTTGACCGTACGCCCCCGTTCTGATAGGGTTTCGGCCCAGGTCAGCGGGCCTGCCCCTTATAATCCGGGGGCTTAATTCACCACCAGCATATCACAGGGAAAGGGAGGTCCCCTCCATGAAGATCCTGGTAACCGGCGGCGCCGGGTTTATCGGTTCAAACGTTGCAGACGGTCTGATCGAGGCCGGCCACCAGGTCTTAGTGGTGGACAACCTTTACACCGGAAAACGATCCAACGTCAACCCCGAAGCCCGGTTTTTTCAGTTGGACATCCGTGCTCAGGAGATAGCTGATCTGATAAAGAGAGAGAGGCCGGACATTATCAATCATCATGCGGCCCAGATCAGTGTTCCGGCCTCTGTGTCAGACCCTGTTTTTGACGCGGAGATCAACATCAAGGGGCTGCTCAACCTGTTGGAGGCCGCCAGACTGAACAGTGTGGGAAAGTTCATCTTCATATCCTCGGGTGGCGCCATCTACGG
>DREN01000086.1 GCA_011051075.1 Deltaproteobacteria bacterium
AGGGGCCTGGCTATTAAGGCCCTGTGGCAGGTGAGGCAGCTTGAAAGATCAGGGAAAAGGCCGGTTATTTTCATGGACGAGCCCTATCTTTCAGGCTTCGGCTCGGCCTTTTCCCCTGTTCAGCGCCACGAGGTCATAGATACGCTGCGGATAGTCATGGATTACCTGAGGGAGAACTCCCAGGCCCTCATAGGGATACACTGCTGCGGAAACACGGACTGGTCCATGCTCCTTGAGGCAGGCCCTGACATAATCAACTTTGACGCCTTTGATTATATGGACCATTTCCTGTTGTACCGGGAAGACCTGGTCCGTTTCATTGATGGGGGAGGGGCCATTGCATGGGGTATCGTCCCTACCTCGGGTTTCACGGGAGAGGAATCGGTGGATGGGCTGCTCATCAGGCTGGAAAAGGGGCTGAACCGTGTTACTGAATGGGGGGTGGACAGGGGCCTTTTGGCCAGACGCTCCATTCTCACCCCTTCCTGCGGTATGGGCACCATGGCCCCTGAAGAGGCGCGGGCGGCCATGGCACTGCTGTCAGATCTTTCCCGGAGATGCAGGGAGGGAATATGAGAGCCCTAAGGAATTCTGTTGGTTGCAGAAGCTATTCAGGAGGAAGGGCGGTCGCCAACTCTCGTGCAGGAAACGGAGTGATGTTCTGCCAGTCTATAGACCTCTGGCCAGTCTGCCACAGGTCATAATTTTTCTGCAGATTAAGCCACAAATCCGGTGTTGTGTTGAAAGCGCGAGACAATCTGAGCGCCATTTCCGGTGTAACGGAACCCTTTTCGTTTACGAGTTTGGAGACCGTTTTCCTGGAGACCCCTATTCGTTTTGATAGCTCTGATACCGTTATTTCCATCGGGATTAGGTATAGCCGCTTTAATATCCCTCCCGGATGAGTCGGGGGCCTCTTTCTCCTGTTCATATCCTTCTCCTCAATGGTAGTCTTCACAATCGATAGCGAAGGCGGTTCCCTCACGAAATCTGAAAGTTATACGCCAGCTCCCTGAAACCTTTACCGCCCAACGGCCTTTCCTATTTCCCTTGAGGGGATGGAGATTTGACCCGGGAAAGTTCATGTCTCCAACTTCTTCGGCAGCATCCAACAGGGCAAGGATGTCACCTATCCGTTGTGCGTGTTTCGGTTGGATGCCTTTCTTGGTACCTTCAAGGAAAAAAGCCTCCAGACCCTTGTGAACAAAGGTCTTTATCATCGTTTAATTGTAACCCTTGGGGTTTCACCTGTCAAGGAAAGATCGTGAGAGAGGGTTTTGCGCTGTACTGTTTTTCCAGTCAAATCATTCCAGTGAAGTATAGCAAAACACGGCCAAGTTTACATCAATATAGTTGGCTGTCAAACTGGAAATTCGTCCTGAAAGCATCGAAATCCGTGGGCAAAAGTGGGGTGAAGGGGTAATGGGGCTGACTAAGGGGTAAGGTGCAGGTAAGGGGTCTGTTATACCGGGGTCCCCTTACCCAAATCTTTGCCGGAGATGTGTGGAACGGATCTGAGAGAGTAGTGGTGAAGCCTGTTTCACCGAACAGAAATGTACCCGCCCGGGACCCCTTTGGGTGAAAGGACTATCTGCCACAACTGGTTTTTTCTCGCCCTGAACGATCCGGCGCAGGAGAGGAGGTAGTACTTCCACATGCGGTGGAACCGGTCGCCGTAGTCTTCCCTGAGCAGATCCCAGGCCCTGTCAAAATTCTTAAACCAGTGCATGAGGGTGGTATCGTAGTCAGTACCGAAACTGTGCCAGTCTTCAAGCACGAACAACCCCTCAATACCGTCACATATCTGCCTGGCCGAGGGGAGCATGGAATTGGTGAAGATGTAGCGCTCAATCCACGGGTCGGTGAAGGTCACAGAGCGGTTGCTCCCAATGGTATGTAACAGGAATAACCCGGTGTCTTTAAGACATCGTTTGACCACCTGAAAAAAGGTCCGGTAGTTCTTGTAGCCCACATGTTCGAACATGCCTATTGAAATAATCCGGTCAAAGGACCCTTCCAGATTCCGGTAGTCCTGGAGGCGGATCTCCACCGGGAGCCCGGCACAGGTCTTTTCTGCCAGCTCCACCTGGTTTTGAGAGACGGTAATCCCCACCACCTCCACCCGGTAGTTTTCCGCCGCGAACCTCGCGGTCCCGCCCCAGCCGCAGCCTATGTCAAGGACTCGCATGCCGGGGCGTAGACCGAGTTTGCGGCACACCAGATTCAACTTGGCCTCCTGGGCCTCATCCAGGGTGGACGCCTCTTTCCAGTAGCCGCAACTGTATATGAGCCGCTTGTCCAGCATGTGCTGGTATACGTCGTTGCCGATATCGTAGTGCTGCCGGCCCACGTGAAAGGCCCGGGAGGGCTTCTGAAGGTTCACCAGTCTTGACCTGAGGATGTCGAATAGGAGTGTCCGGGTACTGACTCTGCTGTCCAGGTCCGCGGCCAGTATTCTGTGGAAGAACTCATCAAGGCTTTCACAGTCCCACCATCCGTCCATGTAGGATTCACCCAGACCCAGGGAGCCTCGGGCAAGCAGCCTGGAGTACAGTCTGTCATCGTTGACCTGGAGGTCCCACGGCCTGCTCCCCCCAACGGTTATGTCCGCATGGGAGAGGAGCCGTTCAATCCTGTTGCGCAGGTTACCCACGGTGCTGCTCGAAATGGAGGAGGGATTTATATACGATCTCTCTTTCTGCTGAAACAGTATGCCTTTTCCAAAGGGAATTGTCAATCTGAAGATCGCTCTGCCGTATCCGGGTCATAGCCAAAACCAGCCTTTTCTCTTCGTGATAAGGAATTCCGCGCCATGAGCAGGCAGCGGTCTTCATGGCAGAGGCATGGGGTAAGAT
>DREN01000404.1 GCA_011051075.1 Deltaproteobacteria bacterium
AATGGTTGAGTAGGAAAATATATTCTACTATTTCAGATTGTTATGGCTTTTCAAATGCTGACTGTCCAATTTTCAAGGCAATCATGGGTATGATCAATCATAACAACGACTTAACCACTTAACCACTTAACGATGTCTGTAAATCCAGTATTGTACCAGCGGAGGGGGACCTTGCTCCCCCTCTGTTCGGTGGGAAGAGAGGAGTTGATCAAAGGCCATGGCAGTACCTAAGAAGAAAAAATCCAAGTCAAAACGGGGCTCTCGACGGTCCCATGATGTTGCACGCATGCCTGGGACCACCATATGTCCCCAGTGCCATGAACCTGTCCTGCCTCATCATATCTGCCCAGAGTGCGGGACATACAGGGGCAAGACCATTGTAGAGGTTGAAGAGGCCTGATATGAACATAGCCGTGGACGCCATGGGTGGAGACTATGCTCCGGAAATGGTGGTTCAGGGCGCGGTGGAGGCTGCTTCCGGGTTCGGTATTGATATCACCCTTGTGGGCGATGAGAACAGGCTAAGAGGGCTGATTGACAAAGATCAGGCCCAGGGTCGGATATTTTTTCGTCACTGCGAGCACGTGGTGGAGATGGACGAATCTCCCCTCAAGGCCCTGAGGAAAAAAAAGGACGCCTCCATTGGGGTTGCCTTTGATCTGGTCAAACATGGCCTTGCCGATGCGGTCATCAGCGCTGGAAATTCCGGGGCTACCCTGGCAGCGGCCGTGCTGACATTGGGTCGCCTGGAGGGCGTGGAACGGCCTGGAATAGCTACTATCCTCCCCACAGAGAGGGGCTGTGTGGTCCTCATAGATGTGGGGGCAAACGTGGACTGCAGGCCTGGCCAGCTCTTTCAGTTCGGGGTTATGGCCCAGGCCTTCGCCTGCAGCTTCCTGGGGATAAAAGATCCCAGAATAGGCCTGCTGAATATAGGCGAAGAAAAGACCAAGGGGAACGAGCAGGTTCGTTCAGCCTACGGACTTTTTCAGAGGAGCGATATTAACTTCGTTGGAAACGTTGAGGGACGCGACATCCCCATGGGTACCGTTGATATTGTGGTATGCGACGGGTTCGTGGGAAACGTTGTGTTGAAGACCATAGAGGGGAACGTGGAGTCCATGGTAAAGCTTATAGAAAATGAGCTGATGAGGTCGTCTTCAGGCAGGACCGCCCTGGAGCTTCTGCGGAGGCCCATTGACCGATTCCGGCGCAGGCTGGATTATGAGGAGTATGGCGGAGCCCCTCTTTTGGGGGTTAAGGGGGTGGGGGTTATCTGTCACGGAGAATCTTCAGCCAAGGCCATAAGGAATGCCATAAATACGGCGGCCCAGTACGTAACCACCAGGGTCCTTGAAAAGATGAGCCTGCAGTTAAAGAAATCCGGAGCCGGCTGAACCCCCTTTGGGAGAGTAAAGGTATGATCGTGGAAAAAGAGAGCCCCAGGGTAGTTGTAATCACAGGAGGGTCCAAGGGTATTGGACGTGCGGTTGCGTGCAGGTTTGCGGGAGAGGGGGCGAGGATCGTTCTTGCCCATTACGATCCTGACGATTCAGCCGCTGAGGAGACCCTTAAGCTGCTGGCAGATATGGGCGCTGAGGCGGAATCCCACAGACTGGACGTATCCCGGTTTCAGGAAGTGGACCTTTTTTTTAGGAAGATTCTTGATAAATTCCAGCGGGTTGACGTACTCGTGAACAACGCGGGGATCACCAGGGATACCCTCCTCATGAGGATGAATGAAGAGGATTGGGACATGGTGTTGAACGTCAACCTGAAGGGTGTGTTCAACTGCACGCGGGCGGTAATTAGATCCATGATAAAGGAGAGGGCAGGGCGCATTGTCAACATATCTTCTGTGGTGGGTCAGATCGGAAACCCCGGACAGGCCAATTATTCCGCTTCAAAGGCCGGTGTAATGGCCCTGACCAAGACCACCGCTAAGGAGGTGGCCCCCAGGGGGATAACGGTGAACGGGGTAGCCCCTGGGTTTATCGATACTGAAATGACTGCCGTGCTGTCCAAAAGGGTGAAAGATGCCTTTTTGACCCAGATCCCCCTGGGAAGAATGGGGAGTCCGGAAGAGGTGGCAGAGACGGTCTACTGGCTCTGCTCTGATGCCGCAAATTATATTACCGGACAGATCGTCCACGTAAACGGTGGGATGTACATGTAAGGTGTTTTTTGCGTCTTTTAGAAGATATTATCCTGGTGCAGAGAATTGGAAATCAATAAATTTCAATCAGGGAGGTAATGGTTTATGTCAGACATAGTAGATAAAATCAGAAAGATCATATGTGAACAGTTGGACGTGCCCGAGGAGGATGTGGTCCCTGAGGCATCTTTTGTGGATGACCTGGGCGCTGATTCACTGGATCAGGTTGAACTTATCATGGCCATGGAAGAGGAGTTCGACGTTTCCATTCCTGACGAGGACGCCGAAGGAATAGCGACCGTTCAGGACGCCATTGACTATGTCCAGAAGGCGATTGGGTAGGCGGCTTTGGTGCTGGTCCATGCTGGAACGGACCAGGCTGGTTGAACCTGGATTCAGACACAGATGATGGGATTTTGAAATTCAGATGCTAACCGAGACCGTTCTGACCTACACCGGTTCCCGTTTCCTCCTGTTTAAGGGCGGTTTCCAGGTCCGACACTACGATGGAGCAATGAGATGACCAGAAGGGTTGTGGTTACAGGTTTAGGCATGGTCAGTCCTCTTGGAACCGGAGTTGAAAAAAACTGGGAGGCTGCATGCTCGGGCACCTCGGGAATTGGGCCGATCACCAAGTTTGATGCAACGGGCTTTGCAGCCCGGATTGCAGGTGAGGTCA
>DREN01000136.1 GCA_011051075.1 Deltaproteobacteria bacterium
CGCCCATGGTGAAGGGCAGGCTGAAGAGACCCTCCTACGGGGCCTGGCAGCATCGCCTGGCCAGGGACATCCACGGGGAAAGGGGGCTCTGGTGCGTTGACTGCCATACCAGGAAGCAGGTCATGGGTGACGGGCGCACCTACAGCTTTCAGATGGAGGTGCCAAAGCGCTCCTGCACATCCTGCCACGGGGGCTTCACCAAAATGGGCCCTGACCCGTCCGTTGGTGCCATTGGGGAGGATGGCCGCGGTCTTCTGTTTTTATCAAAAAACCGGGGGGGTAAGCACCGTCTGCCCATTTTTTCTCCAGATTCCACGGCTCACAGGATAAGGGCGCACGCAAAGGTCCGCTGCAGCGCCTGTCATGCCCAGTGGTCTTACCAGGACTACGGGTTGAGCGTCATGCGTGAGGACGTGATCATCGACTACAAGTGGTTGAGACTCACGACCCAGGGGGATCCCTACCTTCAGGAAAGGCTGAAAAGATATGCCCGAAGTCCTGACACTGTCTACCCCCTTTCCGTGGACCGCATATCGGGCAGGGAGGAAGCGGGCATCTGGTCCACTGGCTGGAGGTTCAGGCGGTGGGAGCCCATGCCCTTAGGTCTTGATCACAGGGGCAGGTACGCCCTGTTCCGCCCCCTTTACCAGTACCTCATCTCTTACGTAGACCGCCACGGTAACTGTTTGCTGGACAGTGTTGCCCCTTTTCGTGGAGACGGCACCGGGAAAGGCTGGGCATTTATGCCCTGTGTGCCCCACACCACAGCACCCTTCGGAAGGGGGTGCAATGCCTGCCATCAGAACAGGGTGGCCGCAGGCCTTGGCGTTCAGGAGGAGATTACCATCGACACGGTCCTCACCATCCCCTCCCCTCCCGCGGTAAGCTCCATGCGCCTCCTGAACCGGGCCGAACAGGAGAGGCTGCTGAAACCCACAAAGGCATGGCACAGGGAGAGGCTCAGGGCCCTGACAGTGGGGGATTGAGAGGGGGTCAACCCTCATAGGTCCAGTTCCTCTGCCAGGCGCTGCTCCTCGTACAGGGCCGCATAGACGCCCCCGAGGGCCATGAGAGCCTCATGGGTCCCCTCCTCCACCACCTCTCCCCTGTCAAGGACCACGATGCGGTGGGCCCTTTTGATGGTTGAGACCCTGTGGGAAACGATCAGGTTGGTCCTGTTTCGCCGCAGTCTGAGTATCCTGTTCAGGATCTCCTGCTCGGTCCTGGTATCCACCATGGAGAGGGCGTCGTCCAGTATGAGCAGGGGCAGAGGCCTGATAATGGCCCTGGCAATGGTCAGTCGCTGTCTCTGTCCCCCTGAGAGGGTTATTCCGCGCTCCCCTAATACCGCATCCACTCCCCTTTCAAACCCCCTGATCTCTTCAAGCATGCCTGCCACCCTCAGCGCCTCTTCAAGGTCCCCGTCATCTAACCGGCTCCTTCCGAAGATCACGTTGTTGCGTATGGAATCTGAAAAGAGAAAGACCTCTTGGGGTACAAAGGCGATTGATCCCCTCAATAGGGCAAGGGGGATCCCACGTACATCCTGCCCGTCCAGAAAGACCGTCCCCTCCCTGACCTCCAGTATACGCGGGATCGCCCTCAGCAGGGTGGTCTTGCCAGAGCCCACCCGTCCCACCAATGCCACCGTCTCAGAGGCGTGGATCTTCAGACAGATGCCCCTCAGGGCATAGCCTGACTGTCCGGGATATCTGATGTCCAGATCCCGGATCTCCACCTCTCCCCTCATGGGCCGCGGAAAGTCCCCTGCGGGGACCCTCCCTTCGCCCTGCTCCAGGGGCCCGGGGTCCCTGATATCCGGGACCTCTTCAAGGATCTGGTTGATGCGGCGCATGGAGGCCGCGCTCCTCTGTATCAGGTTCGCCACCCACCCCATGGCTATCATTGGCCAGGTGAGCAGGTTGAGATAGCTCATGAAGGCCACAAAATCTCCCGGGGTGATGTTTCCAAGGATAGCGTAGCGACCCCCTAACAGGATGGCCATGGCAAGACCCGCGTTGGTAAAGATGCTCATGAGGGGAAAGAAGAGGGCAAGGGCCCTGGCCAGGTTCACATTCTGGGCCACGTAGATCTCCCCCTGCTCCCTCACCCTGTCATAGGTCCATGTCTCACGATTGTGGGCCTTGATCACCCTGATACCGGCAAAGGCCTCCCTGATCCGTTCGGTGAGTTCGGCGAAACCCCTCTGAACGGCCTCAAAACCGGTGGCCATGCGCCGGGTCAGGATCCTGGTGAGTACGATTATCACCGGCGCGGGTATGAGGGAGATAAGGGTCAGGTTGAGATCTATGGAGACCATAAATCCAATGCCGGCGATCCCAAGGATGGTGCCGTCCAACAGGGCCACCAGACCCATTCCCGTGGCCATGCGGACGGCGTTGATATCGTTGATGGCCCTGGCCATCAGATCACCGGTGCTGACCCTCTGAAAGAAGCCCATGGAGAGGGTCTGAAGGTGGGCGTACAGGCGGTTTCTCAGCCCCTGTTCCACCCTTCTCGCATGACCAAGGATGAGCCGCCTCCACAGATAACGGAACAGGGCGATTACGAGGGCCATGAGGGCGATCAGCGCACCCTGACCGAGGAGAAGGGCGCCGGTGCCAGGGGGCTGTATCACCAGGAGGTCTACGGCCCTCCTGATGAGAAGGGGGATAAGGAGGAGAAGAAAATCCACAATCAGGAGACTCAAGAGCCCCAGGGCGAGACCCAGCCGGTTTTCAGCGAAATAAACAGCGAGAGGCCTGAAATCGTTCAGGGCTTTTTTAAGGGGAAAAGGGGAGAATCTCTCTGATGCGCTCCGGGGGTTC
>DREN01000092.1 GCA_011051075.1 Deltaproteobacteria bacterium
ACCGTAGCTTGCCGCCGGTGCCACCCTCTTGAGGGACTTGCCCCTTGCCTTGAAAAGGGTCCGGACATATTCGGATGCGTCCTGGATGGTTAGGGCGTCGATGTTGATCCCGGCGTCGGAGAGCATGCCTGCCAGCTTTCCAAGTTCGCCCGGGGCGTTCATAAGGAAGAGTGATATCTCTGTTCTTACCATTTTCCGCCTCCAAAACCCGGGATTACCGGGACAGAAACAGGTCTCACGCAAAAGGCGCAAAAACCACGATGACTATTGGTGTTACCCTGCTGTTTCCCTCCGCAACCTCGGGCACCTACTTCCCTTCTTCCGGCTTGTAGCTCTTGAAAAACTGCAGGAAGTCCGAATCGGTTGAAAGGAGTAGGGTGCTTTCCTTGTCCATGGTCTTCTGGTACACTTCTAGGGATTTCAGAAAGGAGTAGAATGGGGGATCCCGACTGTAGGCGCTGGCGTAGATCCTGGTGGATTCGGCATCGGCCTTACCCATGATCTCCTGTGCGGTCCTGTAGGCCTCGGAGGTGATCCTCTTCAGCTCCTTCTCCCTGTTGCCTTCGATTTTGCGGGCCTCGCCCTCTCCCTCTGAGCGAAACTTCTGAGCGATCTGCTTCCTTTCGGCGATCATCCTGCCGTAAACCGATTTACGAACCTCCTCAACGTAGTTCAATCGCTTTATCTGCACATCCACCAACTCTATGCCGAAGGCCGTAAGCTTTGGCTGGGCCTGCTCCATTATCCCCTGGGTTATCTTTCCCCTCCCCATTACCACTTCCCCCGAGGGCCTCTCTTCATCATGGCCCAGGCCCCCTTCCAGGGTATCCAGTTCCCGGTTGCTGTTCCTGACAGTTTCAATAAGGGGGTAAGATGTGATGAAGTTCCTGGTGGCGGGATCAATAATATCGTCCAGACGGGCCAGGGCCCCTACCACGTTGTTCACGGTCTGGAAAAACTTCAGGGGATCTGATATCTTCCACCTGGCAAAGGTATCCACGTAGATATAGGTCTTGTCCAGGGTGGGCACCTGCCCCGCGTCTCCATCCCACTCAAGGAGGTTCTTGGGGAAAAAGTTGGCGTGCTGTATAATGGGGATCTTGAAGTAGAGGCCGGGATCTTTTTTAGGCTCCCCGATGGTCTTGCCGAACTGGGTTATTATCACCTGCTCGGTTTCATCTATTACATAGGCCCCCGAGAAAATGCCGATCACTATGATGACTACAGGTATAAGCAGGAGCTTAAGTTTCATTTTTTCCCTCCTTCTGTTTTCCCGAAGGTGAGCAGGGGCAGCAGGTTCTTCTGTTCCGCGTCCACTATATACTTGTTTCCAAGCCTCGGCAGGATCTTCTGCATAGCCTCCAGGTACAACCGTCTGCGGGTGACATCCTTGGCCTGTGCATAGGAGTTGTACACGTCGAGGAACCTTGCGGCATCACCTTTGGCCCGGTTCACACGATCCAGGGCATACCCTTCCGCAGCCTTTATGGTCTTTTCAGCGTTTCCCTTTGCCGCGGGAATAACCTTGTTGTAGGCCTCCTTGGCCTGATAGATCATCCTCTCCTTCTCCTGCACCGACTGGTTTACCTCGTTGAAGGAGGGCTGAACCGGCCCGGGTACGTTGGTCTTTTTCATCTCCACGGTAACCACCTTGATGCCGGTCTGGGCCTCATCCAGGAGTATCTGGAGCAGGGCCTTGCCCTTGATGGCAAGCTCCTCACGCTTGCTTATGACCTCATTTATGCTGCTATCCCCCACCACCAGCCGCATGCTGGCCTCTGCCAGATCCCTGAAGGTCGCCCTGACGTTATGGACCTTAAAGAGATAGTCAAAAGGGTTCTTTATCCTGTACTGCACGATCCACGGGACCAGGGCCACGTTCAGGTCTCCGGTGAGCATGAGGGCCTCGTTCTGATATGAGGAGCTGGATGCGTACCGGGTCCGCACACCGGCCTGGAGGGTCCGGAACCCGAATTCCTCCTTGAACACATACTTGACCTTGACCTTGGTCACCTTCTCTATGCCCCTGGGCAGCTTGAAGTTCAACCCGGGCTGTGTGGTCCTCACGTACCGGCCGAACCTCTGAACAACCCCCACTTCATCAACGGCCACCGTATAGAAGCAGCTTGACCCAAGGAATATAAGGATGATCACGGCTATAATAATCCAGGTTCCGCCGGGAAATCTCTTCCTGGCGCCCTTGATCTTTTCAAATACCTCCTCCATGGAAGGTGGGGCCCCGGGGGGGCCACCGCCCGACGCCCTCTTTTTCTGCTGCTGAAGCTTGTCCCAGTCCCATGCCATTTTATTTCTCCCCCGTAGTTGCCGGTCCCGGTCCAGGGACCGGGTACAGCCTTCAGGCTTCTTTTTGTTGCACACCCTGAAATTGTAGACCGTTTAGTAGGATATAGGAAAAACCGTGCGAAGTCAAGGAATAATCATGGGCCTGTGCGATCCAGGCAGTATTAGGATGCCAAGACAGAGTAAAAACGGGGGGATATTATCCGGGAAAAAAGGGCGGATAGTGATTTTCCTGTTTACAAATCTGGTCCCGTTGGGTATATGAGCATCCTGTCAATGGCCCTGCGGTTTTCCACTTACAATCTCTCGACCTGTGCGGTTAGACTTCAGCAGTTGTGGATATGGGATCTATCCCGCCCGTGGCGGGAGTCCGACCGTGGGGGCCTCTTTTCCAAAGGACGCAAAACCCTGTCTCATTGCATAGGGACGGCAGCATGCGCTTGAAATAAGCTACGGGAAAGCCCCAGGAGAGAGTCTCGGTTGGAACTTGTACGGGTCCC
>DREN01000134.1 GCA_011051075.1 Deltaproteobacteria bacterium
ACGGGGGTGTGGGTAGGCTATGATGACGCGAAAGAGATGGGAAAGGGGGAAACAGGATCGAGGGCGGCCAGTCCCATCTGGTTGCAGTTCATGTCGGAGTCCCTGAAAACAAGGCCGGTGACAGATTTCAAGGTCCCAGAAGGTATTGTCTTTGCCAAGATAGACGCAAAGACTGGTCTTTTGGCAGGACGGCATTCAAAGAATACCGTATTCCAGTCTTTCAGAGAGGGGACAGAGCCAAAGAAATATTCTCCCGGACCCGAATCCAACAGGCTGAAATCATTCTCACAGTTCGATATGGAATCTGAGTAAAGGGACTAACCCTTACGGACCAACTGCCATGAAAGATTTGACCCTTGAAACCCTGGTGCTTGACAGGGAGAACCTGGAACGTATCCTCGACAATCTCTCTGAGGGCATCTTTGCCCACGATCTTGAGAGACGCATCCTCTTTTTCAACCGGGCCGCCGAAGAGATAACCGGGTACCGCAGGGAAGAGGTTATTGGCAAGGACTGCCATGAGGCCTTTGGAGGACCCTTCTGCGGGGGCAACTGCTCCTTTCAAAACGGTCCCCCCCCCTTTCTGGAGCAGGCGTACTACCCCCTCAATATCCTGATGGCACGGGGCGAATCACGGCAGGTGGAGATGCGGATAACCGCAATGAAAAACAGCCGGGGAGCGAGTGTGGGTGTTGTCGCCTCGTTCAGGGACATTACAGAGCTTATCGGGCTGAGGCTCCAGCTGGGGGAGGTGAAGGGCTTTGCCGGCATCCTGGGGCAGGACCCCAAGATGCTCCAGATTTATCAGGAGATCCGGAATCTTGCGGGAAATACCTATCCGGTATGCATCACGGGTGAAACCGGTACGGGAAAAGAGCTGGTGGCAAGCGCCATCCACAATGAGAGCAGGAAGGCCGCAGGACCCTTTGTGCCCATAAACTGTGGGGCCCTGCCCGAGGGACTGCTGGAAAGCGAGCTGTTCGGACATGAAAGGGGGGCGTTTACAGGGGCGGTGCGGGACAAGAAAGGCCGGTTTGAACTGGCCGACGGGGGCACCATCTTTTTGGATGAAGTGGCTGACCTTCCCAAGATGGTCCAGGTAAAACTCCTGAGGGTCCTCCAGGAGGGGACGTTTGAGCGTGTGGGAGGTGAAAAAACCATGTCGGTGAACGTGCGCGTTATCAGCGCCACCAACAGGGACCTCAGGCACGAAATGCAAAGAGGCGCCTTTCGCGATGACCTCTTCTACAGGATTAACGTGGTCCCGATTCATCTGCCCCCCCTGAGAGAACGTAAAGGGGATATCCCTCTTCTGGTGAGGCACTTCGTGGATCAGGCAGTGCAGGAGGGCCAGGAAAGTCCGGGCCTGTCCAAGGAGGCCTTGAACCTGATGCGGGATTACCCCTGGCCGGGGAACATCCGTGAACTTCAGAGTTGCGTGAGGTTCGCCATTGTGCGGGCAAGGGGGAGGATTATCAGACCTAAACACCTCCCGCTGGAACTTGGGAAATGGAAGGTAAAAAGGCCGTCCAGGGGGCCCGCAAGAAAGCTGGACCAGGCAACGGTGAGAGAGGCCCTCATCAAGAGCGGAGGGAATAAGGCCAAGGCGGCCAGGCTGCTTGGTGTGGGCAGGGCCACCCTTTACCGGTTTCTATCAGATCTCCCGAACCCCTTGTGAGAGAGATCGGTGCCGTGTTCGGTGAGATGGGCTGACGGATTAATAAGGAGTGAATTGGGAATGGCCTTATCAGTAGTTGATCTTTACAGGGATGTCCTTCCCAGAACGAACTGCGGGGACCTGCGGTTACCCCACCTGTCTTGCCTTTGCAAGCATGGTCGTGCCTGAGAAACTCCCCATTGGGAACTGTCCCCACCTGGATCCTGAAACAGTGACCAGGTGCGCCAGAGAACTGGAGGCACAGTATGCTGAAGGGAAGTGGCTCCTTATCCCTCCTGCCTAACCCGCAACCAGCACTAGGTCCAACTCCTCCTCTTTTTTCCTGAGCCTTTTTATGAGGATATGGAGCAGGTTCCGGTACACTGTCCTGCCGATCCTGTCATCGGCCATGATCCGGTTGAATCCAGGTTCCGGGATCCTGAGGACTTCCCCGGCCTGGGCCCCCACAACCGAAGCAGAGGCAGGGCTTTTCTCAAGAAGCGAGTACTCACCAAAGCAATCACCCTGGCGCAGGGTGTTCAGGTTGACCTCAGATGGCCTGTGCGCCTTTCCCCCCTTCAGTCGTTCAGGAAGGAGGACCTTTACCTCCCCCTTGACCAGGATGTAGAGACCCGGGGAGAACTGGCCCGCCCGTATCAGGGTTTCCCCCCTCTCAAAGGCGATCCTCTCACAAACATCTGAAATCATCTTCAGATCGGCCCTCTCCAGACCTTGAAACACCTTCACCTGAGATAACAGTTCCGTTGTTTTTTTCCCCTTGAACATGGTTCCATCCTGCCCTGGAAGGTTGAATTGTTAGTGCGCTCAGGTCCCCGGGCTCGAGCCGTCATCCGTGTCTTCAGACGGGACACATTGCCTGTGGGAACATCCTCCCATTACTCATAACGGTCTCATTTTTCAACAGAATAGTCAATCGCTTATTTTGCGGGCAGAAATTTGCGGTACCCATAACATCGGGAGAGTGGATCGGCCCTCATCCTTCAAGGTACGTCTTTACCTCTAACCGGTCTTCCCCCACGATTATTTCCACGGCCCCTGACCTGGAAATCATGAACACCCTGCATCCCATGCGGCGCAGCCTCTCAAGTACAGTCTTGTGGGGAAAGTTGCCCGCCCCCCC
>DREN01000018.1 GCA_011051075.1 Deltaproteobacteria bacterium
ATTCTGTTATCTTTAATAAATCTGGATAACGGGGAAAAGACGGCCGTATGTTACAAAATTACCCGTTTGGGAACGGGGTCCCTGGGTTCGTTGGAAGACCATGCCCCCGGGACCTGCCTGCGCCGGCCAGGGTATCGTCTATACGATCTTAAGGCGTCTCAGGGTTGTTTTCGTGGGTATCCCGTTTGGATCATAGCCCCTGAGTCTGTAGTACTGGGGCAGCATCTTGTTCAGGGGTACGGTCCCTTTTTCAGGGTCAGAGGCATGCCCCTGTCTGAGGAGCCGGCCCGGCAGGGTGTCATCATGGCCGGTGATACCCTCTCTGGTGTTCATGTACCTCTCAAGAGGCCCAGTAAGACCTCCTGTGCTATCATGTAGGAGGAAAGATGGCAGCCGCCCCGGTTGGAAAGCCACACCAACAACTGCTTCATGTTGAGTCAATGGCGTTACCTCTGAAGGTTCAGGACCCGATGCACGCAACCGGCGTACTCCACTATGGCGGCGATGGCCCTGGCAGCACGCTCAGGCCCTGAAAACACGGGTATCCCCCGGTCAATAAGTCCTTTTATGGCAGGCTCCTCCAGACTGCGGAAGGTATAGCCCACGATCGGCTTGTTTTCTGTCCTGAGAAGGTCTTTAATGGATTCGCACTGGTGGTCCGCGTACTTAAGGGCCTGTTCCTCAACCTGGTCATGGGGCAGACCCATCTGCCCCAGTGCCCGTTTCACCACCTGAGACGGGGTGAGGAAGTAGACCAGCAGCACGTGGGCGTTCTTCTCCCTGATAAGGATACGGGGTATGTTAGAGTAGAAGTCGTCGGGGTTTTTGGAAAAGGTGAGATCCACGGGATTGTTGAGGCTACCGGTATGGGGAACAAACTCCCTGAGCGCCTCTACGGTATCCTCTGACAGGGGAGGGAGCTTGAGGCCCGCCCTGCCGCAGGAATCTGCCGCCGCTGCCCCCGGGCCCCCCGAGTGAGTCTGGATTATTACCCCCGGTCCTTCTGGCCTGGGCAGCCCCCCCAGGACCCAGCAGAAGTCAAAGAGTTCGGTGACGGACCGGGCCCTGATAACCCCGCTCTGCCTGAACACGCCGCTGTACAGCTCATCCGGGCCTGCCATGGCCCCGGTATGGGAAAAGCCTGCCCGTTTTCCCGTGTCCGATCCGCCCACGTACAGGGCCACCATGGGCTTTCGGGGCGTAATCTTTCTGGCCGCCTCCATAAAGGCCCTTCCCCTCCTGATCCCCTCGATGTAGAGGGCTATGACCCTGGTGTGGGGGCAGGCGGAAAGATACTCCATGCAGTCAACAAGGTCCATATCCGCCTCGTTGCCCACGCTGAAGGCCGTGCTGAAACCGAGCCCCAGCCTGGAGAGGTAGTCAAAGAGCTGGGTGACAAAACTCCCGCTCTGGGATGCCAGGCCGATAAAGCCGCCAGGTCCCTCATGGGGGATGAAGGTGGTGTTGAGATGGTGGTGAGGGTTTGCCACCCCCAGGCAGTTGGGGCCCAAAAGCCGGATCCCGTGCCTTTTGGCTATCCCCTTCAGATCCTCCTCAAGGGCCGCGCCCTCCGGCCCCACCTCCCTGAAGCCCCCGGAAACAACGACGGCCCTCCTGATCCCCTTTCTGCCGCATTCCTCAACGGTTTTGTTCACTATCCCGGTGGGGAGAACTATTACGGCAAGATCGGGTACTTCGGGCAGATCAAGGACTCTCTCATGGGTCTTCAGGCCCAGCACCTCCTTTTCCCTGGGGTGAACAGGGTAGATGGGGCCTTCAAAACCCGCACTCTGGAGGGACATGAGGAGGTTGGTCCCCATGGCCGAGATATTGTTCGACGCTCCGAAAAAAACGACGCTTCGGGGATTGGCAATTCTGTAAAGGGGGCTTTCTCTAATGGAGTTGAGCACTGTTACTCCTTTTTTCAGTTAGGGTCAAAGCTTGAATTGTGAATACAGCTGTGCAAACTTTCCTTTCAGCTCCGGATCATGTTCCATTTTGGCCTTTAGGGTTTTGACCGCATGGCTTACCGCCGAGTAGCTCAGTCCAAGGAGTTGACCGATCTGCTCGTTGGTCTGTCGCCCGGATTTCCACAGAATATATAGTAGGTTGAGTTTATTACGGGTTAATGTGCATTCTTGGGTAACACAGTGAAATAAAGGGAATAAGGGGCTACGCTATGTGTATACTCTGAAAGGTATATTGGTTTTCAACTTTATATCCGTTATGCCCATTCCATCTGCCAATTTGAGAATGTCTGGTTCCATATCTTCAAGCAGATAATTTGCCTTGTACCTGCCTCTGGATTTTGTTTTCGGACTTTCAATGAATGTTGCAAGCCTTTTATAGCAGAAAGCTTCTCCAATAAAGTATGCGGCGATCCCGTAAACCCAGCCCTTTCTCTTGCCCTTTTATACGCTACCATTACCATGAGAAAAGCCAACAGACAAATAAACGCATGAACCTCAATCTTTTGATCTGTCCAATGATACTGTGGCCGTATTGCTAAGTGAAAAGGATTTTTCATATTTTTGAAAGCATTTTCCACTTTAGATTGACCACAGTAGGCTGATATAACCTGCTCGATAGTCCACGCATGTCGATTTGTTATCAAAAAGACCCTCAAGCACTTGGGACTTTGGGATCAGAAAGTTTACCCGCCGTCTGTCTGGCGGGCCAGACCTGTCTGCGTGCACCGCACAGGCAGGCCACCTCCCAAAGCGAATTCACCACCAATTACTCCAGAATATCATATCGACTATACGG
>DREN01000155.1 GCA_011051075.1 Deltaproteobacteria bacterium
GATCATACCCATGATTGCCTTGAAAATTGGACAGTCAGCATTTGAAAAGCCATAACATCCTGAAATAGTAGAATATATTTTCCTACTCAACCATTTAACCACTCAACTACTCAACGAGGTCTGTCAGGCTTTCATTTCGCTCCCTTTTTGTGGTTCAATCCCGACCCCGGCTATGGCCATGATTCATGGGCCGAATCCGGGGTTACACCTTTTGCAGGGACTGTAGCCCTCCCAAAAGGCCTCACGGGCCGATCTGAACCTGATGAGATTTTTGCCGGATATCTTCCTCCCAGCGGGGCAGTCAGGCCTGTGAAACCGAAAGGACCTCCTGCTTCCCATGACCTTTCCCCCTGTTGACTTCAACGGTCTGCTCCATATGCCGAGCCTTTCCTCCATGGCCTTCCTCTGGAACCGGACCAGCATGCCCCTGTACCGGAGGTTGGGCCTTGTTGACAGGACATGGGCCAGTCCCTTCCCTACTATGAGGGTGTTTACCATATCCCCGTTCCGGAGAAAAACATAGGCAAGTATCCGGCCGTACCTGTCCCTCCTTTTCACGTCGTACTCAGGCCTGACCGATCTCCCCTTCAGCAGGCTCCCATTGAACTCCCTGGCCGCAAGGGCCATGAACTGGCTCTTCCCTCCTTCATGGTCGATCTCGGGACAATCGATCCCCGCGTACCTGACCCTGTCTCCGTTCTCAAGGAGAACCGTATCCCCGTCATGGACGAACACCACCCTGTGAAAGATGGAGGAGGCCCGGCATATGGAAGACAGGTGGTACAGGATCAGGAATATGATGAGACCTGTTGTTCTGATTCTCATGATCCTAATTTATTAGAAGCCATCTCAGGAGAGCAAGACATAAACAAACTTTATAAAATTAAGATGATTTCATGCAGTATTTATTATTAACGTCTTTTTTGTTGACTTTATAGTTTTTAGGTGTTATAATCGTAACCGAATAGTTGTTTGACATCGTTTCGCATATCGGGAAATCTTAAAGTATGAATCAAAATATCCAAGGAGTGTGCTATGCCAAAGATCATGACTACCAAGGAGATCGCAAAATACCTGAAACTGCATGAAATCACAATCTGTAAGTACGCGGCGGAGGGCAAAATCCCGGCCATCCGGATCGGCAGGGTCTGGAGGTTTGACAAGGATGCCATCGACAGGTGGATCAGCGGAGAGCAGAAGAGCTGAAGACCGTTTTAGGCCCCGCTCCACCCTTCGGATAACCCCCGTATCATGAGTAAAGGAGATAGGTCTTTCTCCAGTCCGCATAGGATTCGAGTTCAGGCAACCACCCCTCCCTGATGAGGGGGAGGGGTTTGCCGGACTGAAGATCACGCCTCAGGGACTGACTGCCCATTATCATATCAATGGGCTTTTTTTTGTACTCATACTCGTAGGGCGGTTGTTTCCACCCAAAATCCTGGTGATGGACCTCCATGACCGCCTGGAGCAGGGCAAGGGAGGTGTAGTAGGGCCGGTAGGCGCACGGATCAAGGATATGGATCATGAACCCGTAACAGAGTTCTCCGGCCCATTTATGGAAGGTGGGACGAAACCGGTATTCCTGCAGATGACATCCCGTGCGAGCGGTGGGGTCGAGTGCCTCTCTAACGGCCCGGGGGTTGAGAAACGGCGCCCCGAATATCTCAAAGGGCCTGCACGTACCCCTCCCCTCTGACAGGTTTGTTCCCTCCCAGATCACCTGGCCGGGGTAGACCTGGGCGGTCTGGGGAACGGGCATGTTGGGGGAGGGCATGGTCCACCTGAGCCCTGTCCCGCTCCACAACATGCTTCGGCGCCATCCCTGCATGGGAACTACCTCAAGGTTGCAGTCAAGGTGGAATACGTGGTTGAAGATCCTGGCCATCTCCCCCATGGTCAGTCCGTGACGCATGGGCAGGCTCCATGGTCCCACGAAAGAATAGAGTTCCGGTTCAAGGGGGTTGCCCTCAACCAGATCTCCCCCAAGGGGGTTGGGCCGGTCCAGGACCACCACTTTTTTTCCGCACTCTGCCGCTGCCTTGAGGCAGTTGAGCATGGTGGATATAAAGGTGTAAACCCTGGTCCCCACGTCCTGCAGGTCTATTATAAGAACGTCGATCAGGTTGAACATGGTGGAAGAGGGATCTCTGGATGCCGCGTAAAGGCTGAACACCGGAACCTTCAGTGTCTGGTCCTGGCAGTGGGGTGTTTCAACCATGTTGTCCTGGTCTTCTCCCCCGTAGCCGTGCTGGGGGCCGAAAAGGGCCTTCAACTGACCGGGGAACCGGCTTGAAATGACCTCCCTTGCGCTTTTCAGGCCCTTGCTCATTGAGGCCTGGTTTGCCAGGAGGCCAAGCCTCAGGCCCTTCAGGCCCTGAAGGCCTCCGGATTCCACAAGGTCAAGGCCTGTGAGGACGCGGTTCATGGTTGGTTTAACCTCCGGTATAGGTGAATTTTTCGGATCTTACGGTATGGATCATCCCTTTTCAAGGGTTATAAGGGTTTCCCCCCAATCCCCTTCACCCCCCGACCCAGAGGGACGTGAAGGGCACGGGGCCATGAGGTCCCGGAAACCGGCCACACACCGGGGCCTCTCAACCCCAGCCAGGGGGTTTTTCTTTCTCCTGTTGGTTCTCCCCCTCTTCTCCGTAACACCTCCCTGCAGTGGGGAAGTTTACCGCCTTGAGGAGGGGGGAATCAAGGTGGTTTTCGAGGCCCCTCACGAGCCTGTGGCGCGGGAGCTTGTGGATATTTACCCC
>DREN01000040.1 GCA_011051075.1 Deltaproteobacteria bacterium
GAGTTTGCGAGACTCCGAATATGACCCAAATCTGGGTCCCGGTTTAGCGGGAGTAAGTTATTTTTGAGTGAGCCCTAAGGGCACGTTCCATGTCGTGATGGAATATCTTGTTGCGTCCTTTGGAAAAGAGGCCCCCACGGACTAAGGGTAACCGCACAGATCGAAATTTTTTCAGCCTGAAATATCGCTATATCGGAATGTAGATAATTATTTAAGGGGACCCAAGGAATGAAAGAGCGAACCAAACTCGTAATCATCGTGCTGGTGTTCATAGGGGCCTATTATATCCCGTGGGCAAGCCCCGGCGTTTGCCGGTCGGGCCTTGAGGCCTTTATGATGCTCCAGGAGTACGCCAGGCAGCATGTCCTGACCTGCCTCATACCGGCGTTTTTCATTGCCGGGGCCATTAGCGTCTTTGTTTCCCAGGCCTCGGTCCTCAAGTACTTCGGGGCCACGGCCAAAAAGACCCTTTCGTACTCGGTGGCATCCGTATCAGGGACCGTCCTGGCAGTATGCTCCTGCACGGTGCTGCCCCTTTTTGCGGGTATCTATACGAGGGGCGCGGGTATCGGTCCAGCTACGGCCTTCCTTTACTCCGGACCCGCCATAAACGTCCTGGCCATAGTCCTCACTGCCAGGATATTAGGCTGGCAGTTGGGCCTGGCAAGGGCCATAGGCGCGGTGCTCTTCGCGGTGATCACAGGTCTGCTCATGGCCTTTATCTTTCGAAAGGACGACGCGGCCCGGGCAACCGGCGAGATATTCCTTCCCGAGGACGATGGCAAGGGCCGGACACTGACCCAGGACGCCCTCTTCATGCTCACCATGGTCCTGATCCTCATCTTCGCCGCCTTTGCAAGACCTGCCCAGGGTTCCACCGGACTCTGGCCCGCGGTCTTTGCGGCAAAGTGGTATATCACGGGGGTCCTGCTCATTATCCTTGGTTTCATGCTCAAGGGATGGTTCGTAAAGGAGGAGCGGGTCACCTGGGTCCAGTCCACGTGGGGATTCATGAAACAGATCTTTCCGCTCCTTGGCGCGGGCGTCCTGGTGGCGGGCTTCATGCTTGGAAGGCCCGGGCATGCGGCCCTGATCCCGGACCAGTATATCGAGAGTCTTGTGGGTGGAAACTCCCTCTGGGCCAACCTCTTCGCATCGGTCTCAGGGGCGCTCATGTACTTTGCCACGTTGACGGAGGTGCCGATTCTTCAGGGACTCTTAGGGGCCGGGATGGGCAAGGGACCGGCCCTGAGCCTGCTTCTCGCAGGGCCCGCCCTCTCCCTTCCCAACATGCTGGTCATCGGCAGCGTTATGGGAGTCAAGAAGACGGCGGTCTTCTCCGGGATCATTGTGGTTTTATCCACCATAGCAGGGATGTGCTATGGATGGATTGCGGGTTAAGGTTTCACTGGCAACACGCAAAGAACGCAAAGGCATATTTTTCTTTTTGCTTTTCGTTGAGAGGACGAAAAGCAAAAAATAATGGAACTTTGCGTACTTAGCGCCTTTGCGGTGAACAAGGATGGAGGCATTGGATGTCACAAGACGATATAGCACAGATAAGGGTGGAAGGGTCTCCCGTGGGCATCATAGGGCTCAAGAGCGTCATGGAGGAGATGGCGCAGAAATTCGCCCACAGGCCGGCCGGGGAGGTTATGGAAGAACTCCTCAAACGTCTGGGGAAGAGGAACTACATCCCCGACAAGGTAAGAGAGTCCTACGGAAAGGCCTTCCTGAGGGAGTTCAAGAGGTTTACAGGAGAGCCCTTTGAAGAGGATGAAGAGGGGGGCATGGTGATCAAGGTCCTGGGACCGGGTTGTCCCCAGTGTGACGGACTGGAGCAGACGCTCATGGAGGTTATGGGTGAAATGGGAATCATGGCCGATATAGAGCACGTCCGTGATATCAAGAAGATCGGCGAGTACGGTGTCATGGGATCACCTGGCCTCATAATAAACGGCGAGGTCAAATCGGTGGGCAGGGTCCCGCCTAAGAACAAGCTGAAGGAGTGGATAAGAGAGGCGCAAGGCTAAAGGCGTAAGGCGCAAGATCATTTACCGGTGAAGGGAAACAGGAGGAAATAAAAGAAAGAGAAAGGACTTCACATGATCAAGAACCGGATGGTATGGGGGGTGGCCACTCTGCTGGTCGCCACCCTTTTTTATTCGCATTCCCTGCTTGCGAAGGCATCGGCTGAGAGCGCGCCCACGGTGGAAAGCGTTTATCCTGGGCTGTCCACGGGGATTCTCCGATCGGCCGCACTGGTGAAAATGGATAAGGACACCCTGCTTCAGGGCGACGGGATTGAGGTCAAGGCCATGGGCATTCCAGTGGACCAGCCTGAAAAACAGATGGGGCAGGCGTACGTCAAGGGCCTGACAAAGGACCTGAAGGTGAGCGACGCCGAGGCACGGGCCTTTTACGACAGCAACAAGGAGATGGTGGGCGGAATGCCCTTTGAGCAGGTCAGGGGGAGCATTGAGCCCTTTTTGCTCCAGCAGAAGAGGGAAGACGCGGTCCATGTCCATATCGCCGATCTGGGAAAAAGGGCCCGTTTACGCCTCAACCGGGACTGGGTGAAGAAACAGGCTGAACTGGCCTTTGACAACCCGGTGGACCGGGCCCGCAGGTCTGGGAAACCCACGATGGCGGAATTCGGGGCCACGGGAGTCCTGTTTATTCTGCTTTTCGCCGTCGGGCACTGCATCCCAATCGTGGTGGCGGGGAGTTCCACCGCCGCGGTAAAGCGCGTCA
>DREN01000063.1 GCA_011051075.1 Deltaproteobacteria bacterium
GCACAGTAAAATTTCATTGAATTCTGCTGTGTTACCCTAAAATTGAGAAGCCCGAGGACCTTTTTGGGGCGAGCCCTCCCTGAAAACACTTTTAGGTTAAAAGGAGGAAAGAGATGAGGGTATCTCAAACAAGGAGGCAATGCAGTGCTATATAGAGCTGGTGAAGAGGCTCCAGGGATGAAGATCAGATGAAGTTGAGGTGAAGATATGACCCAAGCAATGACCAGCGCCGACCATTTCTGGTACTGTATGGACGATCCCACCAACCTGATGATCATCACGGCCTTTATGGAGTTTGAAGAGCCGGTGGGTTTTGATCGGCTGTGTGCCACCGTGGAGCACCGCCTTGCCTCTTTTCCCCGGTTTCGCAAAAGGGTGGCGGCTCCCACGTCCGGGGTTGGTGTGCCGGTGTGGGAGACTGACGGGAACTTTGATATCAGGTCCCATGTGCAGCGTATTGCCCTGCCCCGGCCCGGGGACAAGGTGGCCCTTCAGGAGATGGTCAGCACCCTCATGACCACGCCACTTGATCCTAACAGGCCACTGTGGCATGTCTATCTCATTGAAAACTTTGGGGCCGGGTGTGTGGTTTTTTTTAGGATTCATCACTGCATAGCCGATGGAATCTCTCTGGTCCATGTACTTCTTTCTGCCGCGGACAGGAGCCCGGACGCGCCGTGGCCCACGGCCAGGCCCAGGAAGAAGAGACCGGAAAGCCCTTTTCCTGATCCATTTTCCGCGATTCAGCCCTTTATAAAGGGTGTAAGGTATGTCACCGGCCTGACCCAGAAGACCGCCATGAAGATAATTGATGAGGCAAAGGAGGTCCTATCCAGACCCGACCACCTGATGGAATTAGCAAAGTCCGGTTCCAAAATGGCCACGGATCTTACCTCGGTGCTTGCCAAACTCCTGATTATGCCGTCTGATCCCAGGACCGCGTTCAAGGGGAGGCTCGGTGTGCGGAAGATCGCGGTATGGACCGATCCCATGAAACTGGATACCATAAAAAGCGTCGGCAGGGCCATCAGCACAACTACGCTGAACGATGTGCTCATCGCCACGGTTACAGGGGCCATGCGTCGTTATCTGAAGGGCAGAAACTATCCTGTGAACAAGCTCGATCTGCGCGTTACCGTTCCTGTCAACATACGAAAGCCCGGTACCGAGTTCGAGTTGGGGAACAGGTTCAGCCTTGTTTTTCTTTCCCTGCCCGTTTACCTGGAGGATCCCATCCTGAGGCTCAAGGAGGTAAACCGGAGGATGAACCGCCTGAAGAAATCACCGGACCCCTATGTGAACTTCGGGCTCCTGAGCGCCATGGGTTTTCTCCCGCCTGCAATTGCAAAGAATGTGGCCCATGTTTTCGGAAACAAGGCCTCGGCCGTTCTCACCAATGTGCCGGGTCCCAGTGAACCCCTTTACCTGGCGGGCAGGAAGATCAGCAATATCATGTTCTGGGTCCCCAGATCGGGCGCAGTGGGGCTGGGGATCAGTATTCTCAGCTATGACGGCAAGGTGACGGTGGGGCTCGCTGCTGATGAGGGGCTCATGCCCGACCCGGAGCTGTTTCTCGAGGGTTTTGAAGATGAGTTCAACTATCTCTTAGGTCTGGTAAAATCCGGAAAGATATTTGATGATCCGCTTGTGCTCCACGACAGGTATCAGGAGTCCCGGTGCAGAGCACTGACCAGGAGTGGGGAACGGTGCAAAAGGCGTGCCCTTCCAGGCCTTGAATCCTGCAAGGTGCATCAGGCCGGTGCTGAAAAGGGGGACCTGCCCCATGTTGAGGAGGACATGGGACCCGGGGATGAAATGGAATCCGAGGCCCTGGATGGGACAACGAATCAATGCAGGGGCATTACCAGAAGCGGGGCCCGTTGCAAAAGACGCCCTGTTCGTGGTTCGGATTACTGCAGCATGCACAAGCCTGCCGAACCGGAGAAGGACCATAGGGCCAGGGATCTGGCGGAAATCATCAGAGAACTCAGCTCTGATTAGAGGGTGTGTCACGTCCATGTCAGAGAAGGACCGTAGGATTAAGGAAAATGTGCCGGGGTGGATCAGCGCTGCATAGGCTGCATGCTCTGTTCTGAAATCGCCCCTGAAAATTTGCAACCTGTGCGGTTAGACTTCAGCAATTGTGGATACGGGATTTACCCCGTCCGTGGGGGCCTCTTTTCCAAAGGACGCAAAACCCTGTCTCACTGCACAGGGACGGCAGCATGCGCTTGAAATAAGCTACGGAAAAGCCCCGGGAGAGAGTCTCGGTTGGCGCCTGTACAGGTCCCTGCCTGCTCCGAAGCTGTAATCCAACTAAGGGGACGTTCCATGTCGTGATGGAACATTTTGTTGCGGCCTTTGGAAAAGAGGCCCCCACGGACTAACGGTGACCGCACAGGTCGAAAATTTCAGGGCGGGACTCGACGATGAACGTTCCGTGGGTTACAGGTTCGTATACAAACAACCTTCCACTGAACAGGAAGACGGCCTGTGCACGGAACCTATGGGGCCCTGTCCTGTGGAGCCATAGGGGATGACGGGGACTGACTGTAATGGTTCAGAACTCCTTAACCCCACGTTCCGCAGGACTGAATTCCAAGATTAGCCTCAACGGGGGAAAGCGTGAAACAGATTGTCAGCATAAGTCTGGGACCAAAGAGCGGGGACTATGAGTTTGACACGGAGTTCCTGGGCCATGATTTCAACGTCAGGCGCTTAGGAACAGACGGGGATATTGATAAGAC
>DREN01000380.1 GCA_011051075.1 Deltaproteobacteria bacterium
CAACGGCCCTTGCCTCATGCGGGATCGGGGCCGGAGACGAGGTTATTGTCCCCCCATTCACCTTTGTGGCAACCGTGGAGGCCGTACTCAACTCCGGGGCCGTACCGGTGTTTGCTGAGATAGACGAGACCCTCTGCCTGGACCCAGAGGGTATAGAACCGGTGCTTACCTCACGAACAAAGGCCGTTCTCCCGGTTCATATGTGCGGGGCCATGGCAAGGATCGACGCCATCACAGAGATCTGTGATCGGAAAGGGCTCATACTCATAGAGGACGCCTGCCAGGCCCTGGGCGCCACATTTAGCGGCAGGGCCCTGGGCACCTTCGGCCGGATGGGTTGCTTTTCCTTTGATCCGGTCAAGACAATCACCTGCGGCGAGGGTGGTGCGGTGGTTACGGATGACAGGGACCTGTACCTGATTGCTGAAGCCTACGCCGACCACGGCCACGACCACATCGGCAATGACCGGGGCCTGGAAGGGCACTCCATCCTGGGGACCAACTTCCGGATCAGCGAGCTCAACGCGGCCGTTGGACTGGCCCAACTCAGAAAGCTTGATTTCATCCTTGAGAGACAGCGCTCATACAAGAAGAAGCTGATGGAAGGGCTCTCCGGGATCCCCGGGGTCAGTTTCAGGGATGTCCCGGACAGGGACGGGGATTCGGCCACATTCCTGTCCATCTTCCTGCCCGATGAACCCAGGGCAAGGGAGGCGACCGCGGCGCTCGGCAGGGTGGGCGTGGACTCGTGCTTTTACTGGTACGACAACAACTGGCATTACATCAGGCAGTGGGAGCATATCAAAGGACTCAGATCACCGGCAAAGCTCCATGCGTCGACGCTTTTATCCTGTCCCGATTACAGTAAGGTGGAACTCCCCAGGTCTGACGCCATAATGGGCAGGACCATATCCATGCTCATCAAGCTCACCTGGACAGAGGAAGAGCTTTCCCGGCGCATTGAGAAGGTCCGGGGGGTATTGACCAGGTAATCTGAGCCCTAAGTTCCTGAATTGATAATTAACGGCAGCAGATGCAGGACGCATGGTACCCTATACGGGGGCACCCATTTTGTTTAACAAGCCTTGTGCCCTGGGCCTTGCGCCTTACGCCTACAATTACAGAGGCCCGCATGTTTCGAAACTTCAAAACCGTGCCCTACATCATCTTCGGAAGGGGCTGCTTTGGTCAGCTTGACGGAATCCTTTCAGAAAGACGGTCCCTTTCCGGATCGTTCATGGTCTTTCTGGTGGACAGTTGTTTCTCCGACAGGGACCTGAAAGAAAGGATACCCCTTAAGCCCGGGGATCTTCAACTCTGGGTGGAGGTGGAAGAGGAGCCCACCACCGGGTATGTTGACCGGCTTACCGAGCAGGTAAGAGCCTTCTCGGACAAACTACCGGCAGGTGTCATAGGCATAGGCGGCGGCAGCGCCTTGGACCTTGCCAAGGCGGTATCTCTGATGCTCACAAACCCGGGATCTTCGGCTCTGTACCAGGGCTGGGACCTGGTCAAGAACCCAGGGGTCTATCACGTGGGGGTTCCCACCCTCTCAGGTACAGGCGCCGAGATCTCCCGGACCACTGTTCTCTGCGGTCCTGAAAAGAAACTGGGCATCAACTCCGACTACGCGGTCTTCGACCAGATAGTCCTGGATCCGGAGCTTTTGGCCGGGGCGCCACCGGACCAGAGGTTCTATACGGGCATGGACTGTTATATCCACTGCGTGGAGTCTCTCACCGGATCCTATCTGAACCCCTTCAGCAGGTCCTACGGGGAGAAGGCCATCAGCCTGTGCAGGGAGGTGTTCCTGGACCCGGGTCCGGAGAGCGACGACAACCTTATGATGGCCTCCTACCTCGGCGGCATGAGCATAGCCTGCTCCCAGGTGGGCGTGTGCCATGCCCTTTCCTACGGGCTGTCCTTTGTCCTTGGTGTACATCACGGTATCGGAAACTGCCTGATCTTCGATCACCTTGAAGAGTACTATCCGGAAGGGGTGGCGGAGTTCCGGATCATGATGGCCAAAAACGGTGTTGAACTCCCCCGGGATATTGTCCCTTCAGCGGGAGATGGAGAAATCAGGAAGATGGCGGATGTGGCCTTTGTTCTGGACCCCCTGTGGGAAAACGCCCTGGGGCCTGACTGGAAAGAAAAAATGAGCCCCGGCAGGATAAGAGAGCTCTACCTGAGGGTCCTGAGGTAGCCGCTGGTGGCTGAAAATGCCTGCCCCCTTCTCGGGATGAATCGACAGGGCGCCTGAATCAAGGACCCTCCAGCCTCCTCCACTGTCTTTCTTACCCTGACCCTACAGGCTGGAGCCAAAGGTCTCACGCCCCGGTGAAACAACAACAGGTCTATTTGTCCCAGGCAGCAAGAACCTGTTCCGTATGGATCTGAAATTGATACGGACCAACCTGCTTTCAACCACTTTGTTCCACATCGCATTAACGTACCGTTTTCGTAAGATTATCCTATTTCACAAGGATGTGCCCCAAACCGGACAATCCCCCCAGGGAAACGTCAAAGTCACACCTAACCTGCGGCGCTGCGGGGATAGAAGCGATTTGCTTTCACGGTTACCACACTAAAATTAATTAAGGCTGTGACATCATCTACGGCACCTCTGCTCAAAGAATGCCATTAATGTAGGTGCGGCTTCAGCCGCACAGCAAACACCATCGCCGCCTTGCCTCTTCTGTGCGGCTGAAGCCGCACC
>DREN01000323.1 GCA_011051075.1 Deltaproteobacteria bacterium
AAGCTGTACCAACCGTTTTCCGCTCTTGATCCTCAAGGAAGTCCCTCAGTTCGTCTGCAAAAGACATAACAAAAATTCCTTTCAGTATGTCAAAGTATCTGTAGAACAAAAGAAACGGTGGGTATTCAGGGAAACGTCAAAGTTATCTGTGTTATTGGTGTTGATTTCCGACCTAAACGGACGGAGGTTTTCTGGTTATTTGGTACGATTGTGAAGATTATCAGATTGTTTGGACTGATTAGGGGTAAGTTGTAGACCTTGGTCCTCAAAATAGCGTAGGGCCTCTTGGTCAAGATGTCGATCTATGAGGTATTCATGATATCGATCGAAGAGGGCACTGGAGAGTTCTTCCAGGAGGTTGAAAAGCTTCCATGCTGTTTCGAGTTCATGAGGGGTGTTCATGAGAGTCTCCTTTGGTGAGTAGTCAAAAGATTTCGGTTGATGCCACCCGGACATGTTCGGGATTGACGGTGATGGATTGCTCCTTTGCGGCGGCGATGAGAGCGCCCCTGGCCAGATGGTTGGCTTTCCGGAAGAGGCCGCCGGAGGCCTGATGAATGGCGGTGATGGCGGCCTGGTCGAAGAGGTTTTTCTTGACGCCGGCCAGGGCGAGATGATGTTTGAGGTATTGTTCCATATGGTTTCGATTGACCCCTTCGAGATGGCTTCTGGCGACGATTCTGGAGGCCAGGGGCTGTGAATGGCGGTAAAGGAGTTTGTCTACGAGATTATTCTGTCCGGCTAAGACGAGGGGCAAATAGGGTTTTGAGTCCTGTTGAAACTGGCAGATGGTGTGAAGTTCGGAGAAGACATCAAGACGGAGGAGGGATGCCTCATCGATGATAAGTGCTGTCTTCATCTTTTTTCCAATGACGATTTCATGTATTTCCCTTCGGATCAATCTGAGGAGAACGGCTCTGGAAGAGGATGCGGTATATATGCCCATTTCGGAGAGGATCTGACGGTAGAGTTCGAGGATGGAGCCTGAAGAGGCGGTGACAAAAAGGGGGGTGTATTCTGAAGGGTGAAGGTTTCCCATAGCGTATCTGAGGGCAGTGGACTTACCACTGCCGATCTCTCCGGTGACAAGGGCTGCTGAACCGAGCCTCAAGGCGTAGTCAAAGCGTTCTTTGACAGCGATGATTTCCGGTGTTTGAAGGATTTCATTGAGTTGAAGGTCTGACCCGAAGGGCTCTCTTTGGAAGCCGAAGAAATTTCGGTAAGATTCCTGCATCATGGATTCTCCTTTTTCAGATCCCAGAGTTTACCGCCTTTATATATCTGGGGTTCAGGCGAGGACTCCAGGTAGGTTCCTTTGCTCTTGTTGCGCTTGACTCTGGCATTGATGTAGAGATTGACCGGAGAGAGGAAGCCGTATGAGCGGTTTTTGTAAAGTACCTCGACCTGATGGGGCTGGTTTTCATGGTAAAGCACGGCGATATGCCTTCCTATCAATGAGACAGGGGCTTCATAGAGTCTTCCGTTGAGAGTGACGGTTCTATCCCTGGCCACGCGGCGGCGGGCTTGTATCCGGAAATGATCCTTGAGGTTTTGGGGGGCAGGACGAAGACACTCCATGTGGGAGGTAAAACGGTTAAAAGGGGTTTGTCCGGTAGCGGTATGTGTACGCTGGTGATAGACATTGTTGAGCCACAGGTCCAGGGCCTCGTTGAGTTCATGTAGGGTGTTTCCTCGAAAGCCAGGCAGGAACTGGGAACGTACGGATCGGAACCACCGCTCTATCTTTCCCCGGCCTTGTGGTTTATAGGGGCTTGAGTGTATCAGGGCGATACCAAGGGATGCGGTGATGTACTCCAGGCGCCTGGATCTAAAAGCGGGGCCGTTGTCCACATAGAGCTTTCTGGGTAATCCCCTCCTGGCCAGAGCCTGCTCAAAGGCATTGAGGTATGCGCTGATGCCCTCGGAGAGATAGAACTGGGCATGGGGGACGAGGCGAGAGTGATCATCGAGGAAAGCTATGAGATAAGTCTTTCTCATCCTCCCCTTGGTCTCCACTCTGGGGCCGTGCATGGCATCGGATTGCCACAACTCGTTGGGCAGTTCGACTTCGAACTTACGGCGGTCAGGGGCCGGTTGCACACGGGGTTTCATGAGATTGTGGCGGTGCAGGAACCTATAGACGGTTGAAAGACTCAGCTTGACGCCCGGGGAGGTGAGTCTCTGCCTTCTCATCTCCCTGACGAGGAAAGGGACCGTGGCTTTGGGCATCTCCTTTCTCAGGCGCAGTAATGCCAGGGCTGTGTCCTGATCCATTCCACGGCTGATTCCCCGGTCTGAACGATCCCTGGGGTATAGGGATTCCAACTTTCCGTTGCTTTCCCGATAGGCTTTGGTCCAACGAAGAATGGTAGTCCGGGTAACCCTGCTTTTGGAGGAATGGGGGATGGACCATTTTCGCTGAGACTTCTCCCTAAGCAGTCGTTCTTGCTCCCCATGATCCAGCTGAGCTCCGCTGACAAAGTCGTGGATCACACCGAAACGGAAAATCGCTACATCTCTTTTTGCCTTTTCGTCCATAATTGCCCTCCTTCAGGTGATTTTTGGTGCTCTATAGCGCAAACCTTTGATTCCTGACAAGGGCACCCTTCGGTAGGGTGAGTGCAAAGCGAAAAGGCTTTCAGGCTAAATGCTACGGCTTACCGGGATCAGGCCTTGGAGCAAAAAGGAGTCAAAGGCGGCCATCAGCCCACGAC
>DREN01000357.1 GCA_011051075.1 Deltaproteobacteria bacterium
ATTATCATCTCCATGCTTCCGGCGGTGCTTGAGGGCCGTCAGATAGTCTACACCCTGGCCGAGGTGATTCCGGGGGCGGCCATCAGATTCAGGGTGGATTCCCTGGGCATGGTCTTTGCCCTGGTGGCCTCATTCTTGTGGATCGTTACCAGCGCCTACTCCATCGGCTATATGAGGGGACTGAAGGAGCACAGCCAGACCAGATACTTCTGCTTCTTTGCCCTGGCCCTTTCCGCTACCATAGGCGTGGCCTTTTCCGCCAATCTCCTGACCCTCTACCTCTTTTACGAGATGCTCTCCCTGGCCACCTATCCCCTGGTGACCCATCACCAGGACATGGAGGCCAGGAGCTCGGGCCGCAAGTATCTCACCTACATCCTGGGTACCTCCGTCGGGCTGCTCCTCCCTGCAATGCTTATCTCTTATAATCTGGCGGGGACCCTGGAGTTTAGTTCACAGGGGTTTCTGGCAGGCACCTGTTCCAGAGAGATGGTGGTCTTACTCCTCCTCTTTTTTCTCTTCGGTTTTGCCAAGGCTGCAGTCATGCCCTTTCACGGGTGGCTCCCGGCGGCCATGGTGGCCCCCACCCCTGTGAGCGCCCTGCTCCATGCCGTGGCCGTGGTCAAGGTGGGGGTTTTCAGTGTGGTCCGGGTACTCACCGGCGTATTTGGCACGGATCTCCTGAGTTCACTGGACCTGGGTCTTGTTATCTGTATCGCCGCCTCCTTCACCATAATCGTGGCCTCCCTCATCGCCCTTTCCCAGGACAACCTCAAACGCCTCCTGGCATTTTCAACCATTGGCCAGCTCTCCTACATCGTCTTGGGGGTGGGTCTTCTCTCACCCAGGGGGATGACAGGGGGGATACTTCATATTGCCATGCACGCCTTTGGGAAGATCACCCTCTTTTTCTGCGCAGGGGCCATTTTTGTGGCCACGGGCAAACGGAACATAAGCGAGATGAAGGGGATAGGAAAGAGGATGCCCCTGACCATGGCGGCCTTCTTTTTGGCGTCCCTGAGTATCATAGGCCTACCTCCCACGGGCGGGTTCTGGAGCAAATGGTACCTGGTGTTAGGGTCGCTGGAGGCCCATGAGACGGCGTTTCTGGTGGTGCTCCTCACCAGCTCCCTCCTGAACGCCGCCTACTTCATGCCCGTGGTCTACAGGGCCTTTTTCTCGGCCCCGGGGGAGTCCGCCTTTGAAGACGGGGTTCAGGAGGCCCCCCTTTTATGCCTGGTCCCCCTCATGTTCACTGCGGCCGGTTCAGTGATCTTTTTCTTCTATCCTCAGCCCTTTTTCAGGCTGGCCACCATGGTGGTCAGGGCCATAACCGGGGGTTAGGGATCATAAGCGCTAAGTTGTTTTTGCCTGGGAGGGACTGAAAAGAATGAACATCAAAGATCGAACGTTGAATGGGAAAATATGAAGAAACAGAAATATGACCTGGAAGAAAGGCTGCTTGGGTATCAAGACATCAAGACGGCTGAAAGGAAACCACGCCTTGGCGTGGTTTAATGTTCGGGATTGGATGTCTATTTTTTCATTCGATTTTAAAATAATCTGAGGAGCGTAGCGACATCATTATTCGATGTTCGATGTTGGACGTTCGTCTCTCAAGGCATCCCGTATGGTATAAATGCAACCTGTGAATGTTTACAAAATAACTTAGCGCTCATGGGGTTAGGGATGGGGGGAAGGGAGAGTCAGGATGAATGACGAAAGACAAGAAAAGATGGAGCTGTCCCACGAGCCTGTCCCCGGGTACAGGACCATATTTTTCATCGCCATCACAATTGGATCCCTCTATCTGGGGCTCATCCTTTACAAGACCCTTGTGTGAATGTTCAGCAATGAGTAAGCGCCCATCCGGGTGAGGCGAGGAGTCTCTCATGAAAAAACAGAATCGATCCGGTCCGCAATCTGATGGAGGCGGGATTTCCGCTACGCCTAAACAATCAACAATCATCAATCATCAATCATCAATCAACAATCATAAATCCAGGTCCTATCTCTTTGACAAGCCTAAGAACGTGAAGATCCTTCTGGGCTGTTTTTACTGCTCCCTCCTGGTCCTGCTGGCCGTGGAGTTCTTCCTGCACAAGCACCCCCATTTTGCCTGGGAGGGGTGGCCCGAGTTCTACGCGGTGTACGGTTTTGTGGCCTGTGTGGTCCTGGTTGTGGTGGCCAAGTATCTACTGCGGCCCCTTGTGAAAAGAGGAGAGGATTACTATGACTGATCCAGTTCCTCCGGTAATCATATTTCTGATCGGGGCCTTGCTCGTGCCCCTTATCAGGGGGAGATGGAAGGGCGCCTTTATGCTCCTTATTCCGGTGGTGGGGCTTATCAACCTGATCAACATGGGCGAGGGAACCCGCTGGGTGGTGGAGTTTTTAGATTACCGGCTCGTTCTGGGCAGGGTGGACAGACTGAGCCTCCTGTTCGGATATATCTTTCACATTATATCTTTTATCGCTATCCTTTACTCCCTCCACGTCAAGGATGATCTCCAGCACGTGGCAGGGCTCGTGTATGCGGGCAGCGCCATAGGGGCTGTATTTGCCGGGGACCTCCTTTCGTTTTTCGTTTTCTGGGAGATGCTCACCGTATCCTCCATCTTTCTTATCTGGGCACGGCGCACAGAGGCCTCCCTTGGAGCCGGATACAGGTATCTCCTTGTCCATGCTGCAGGGGGGCTCTGC
>DREN01000278.1 GCA_011051075.1 Deltaproteobacteria bacterium
CCCACGAACCCGGCCTTGACCGGCGGCAGATGCACATAGGCGGAGGACCCGATCCCGAGGCCCAGGTCCCTTGCCTTGAAGTCCTGGGCCTCCTGAAGGACCGGCGGGTAAGGGGCCATTGCCAGGTAGCGCGGATCAAGACCCATAAAGAGGTGGTGCATGGCCGTATTCCCCACCAGGATGGCCTCAAGGATCTGATCTGGATCGATCTCCGCCTCTGCCGATGCCTCCCTGATCAGGGAGTTGAGGCACCGGACAATCTTGGTGCGCAGCTCTTCCAGACCTCCGGACCGCTCCTGGCAGAACGATATGCGGGTAACAACATCATCTCCCACTTCGATCTGGGGATTCATGGCGGCCTTCACGGAGAGCTTCTCTCCCGTAAGGAGATCCAGGAGATAGGCCACCACGGTGGTGGTGCCCAGGTCAAAGGCTATTCCGAAAAGCCTCTCCTCCCTCCCCGGGTAAAGATCGACTATTTCCCCTCCCTCCCTGATGGCCGCGGTGATCCCTTTGCGATCGGAACGAAGAGCCCTCGGAAGTCTCCTCAGGACAAAAGGATCAAAGACCGGATCATCGATTTCATAGGCCTGTTTCAGGGCGAGGACGAGTCTCTCCCTGTCGGCCACTACTGAATCGAGGGCAGGGGGAGGAACTTCCACGTAGTAAAGGCCGATCCCGGGGTTGAGCCTGACAGGGTAAGGGTTCTCCGTGTCCGAAGTAAGGATCACCTGAGGTCTGATCAGGCTTTCCTCTGGGATATGTACGACCGCGCCGTGGGCCAGGCTGGTCTCACAGGCCAGACGGCAGCCCCTCTCCGTATCGCCACCCAACACCTCCCTCTCCCGATCAGAGGGAGGGGCAAGGGGACCATCACTACTCTCCACAAAAACCCTGCACTTGCCGCATATCTTCTTGCCGCCGCAGGTTGCCTGCAGGGGTATGCCGGCCTCCCGGGCCAGTTCCAGGAGGCTCTTGGAGCCATCTGTCTCAACAGACTTTTCAAAGGGCAGAAAGACAAGTTCAGCCATTCATGGTTCCTCTACCCATGGGCCAGGAGTCCCGTGTAAACCAGACCGCCACAACTCCCCCTTCCCTGAAAACCCCTAAAAAAGGAGATAACGAAAAAGCCTCATACAGCTATCTGCAGGAGCTCCTTGATCTTCTTCACCCCGTCGGCAGCATCTTTTGCGTGGGCGTCGGCCCCGCACGCCTCCACAAATTTCAGGGTAACAGCGGCCCCGCCGCAGATCACCTTCACCTTATGGGCAAGTTCGCTGTTCTTAATGGTACGAATGGTCTCCTCCACGTGGGGATCGCCTGTGGTCAGGAGGGAAGAGAGCCCCACAATATGGGCCTTGTTCTCCCTTGCCGCCTCTAAAAATTTTTCCGCAGGCACGTTTTCCCCAAGGTCGATCACCCGGAATCCCGAGGTCTCAAGGAGGAGTTTAGTGAGGTTCTTGCCAATGTCATGGAGATCGCCGAAGACCGTGCCCAGGACAACCGTGCCGAGCCCGCCGGTGTCTTCCCCCTTTTTCAGAAGGGGGGTGAGCAGGTCCACGCATGCCTGCATGGACTTTGCCGCCATCATCATCTCCGGCACAAATATCTTCTTTTTCTCAAACTTCTCTCCCACTATGTTGAGGCCGGGGATGAGGTAGTTATTGATGATCTCCTGGGGATCGGCCCCCTGATCAACAGCCCTTTTTGTGGACTCCACCGCTGATTTTCGCTTCCCTGAGATGACCGCATCCTTTATCCCTTCCAGGTCGGGCCCCCCGGTCATCGCCCCCTTCTCCACCTCGTCAGTGATTACCACCTTTCCCGATTTTTTCTGGGTCCAGGACAGATAGTTCATGCAGAATTCATCCTTGCCCAGGAGAAGATCGGCAAGGAGTACCGCCCGCCGCATCTCCCACACGGTGGGATCGGCAATGGGACAAGTTAGGCCGTTTAAGACCGCCATGGCCAGAAAGATCGCGTTAATGGACGTACGTTCGGGAAGACCGAAGGAGATATTTGAAAGGCCCAGGGTCTGATTGACACCCAGATCATCCCGTATGAGCCTGAGGGCCCTGATGGTCTCCAGGCCTGCCTGGTCATCGGCGCTGATGGCCATGGCCAGGGGATCGATGATCACGTCCTCCCTGGGGATCCCTGCTTGAAGGGCCCTGTCAACGATGAGTCTGGCAATGGCAAGGCGCTTTTCAGCCTCCTTGGGGATCCCCTCATCGTCCATGGTGAGCCCTATGACCGCGGCCCTGTGGGCCTTGACCAGGGGAAGGACCTGGTCGAGCTTTTCCTTTTCGCCGTTAACCGAATTCACCAGGGCCTTTCCCTTATAGACCTCAAGGCCCGCCTCAAGGGCCCTGGGCAGGGCCGAGTCGATGCACAGGGGCACGTCCGTGACCTCCTGGATGGCAAGGACCGTCTGTCTCAGCATTTCTGGTTCGTCTATGCCCGAAACCCCCACGTTCACGTCCAGGATAAGGGCCCCCTCTTCCACCTGCCTGATGGCCTCGGACCGCACAAGATCAAGGTCCCCGCTCTCAATGGAGGCGGCCAATCTTTTCCGGCCTGTGGGGTTGATCCTCTCGCCGATGATGACAAGGGGCCTGGAGGCACCTATAACCACAGTCTTTGAGGCGCTTGCCACACTGGTTTCAAGGGGCGTGACCCTCTTGCCCGAAGGCAGAGAAA
>DREN01000370.1 GCA_011051075.1 Deltaproteobacteria bacterium
AGGAGATCCACGAAAAGATCGGGCGGGCCATGGAGGAAATCTACCCTGACAGGCGCGAGGAGTTCTGTGAGATCCTGGCCCATCACTATGTGCTGAGCGGCAATCGGGAGAAGGCCGTGGAATACCTGGAGCTGACCAACCGGAAAGCGGCCCATAAAGACGCGGCGCATGAAGCCATGGCCCATTTTGATAAGGCCATGAAGATCCTCGATGAGCTGCCCGAGACCCCATCCAACCAGGTGCGGCGGGTTGCGCTTCTGACCAATCAGTCCGGCGTTCATCAACGCGTATCAAGAATGAAGGAGTACCGCGACCTATTGACGCGTTATGAACCCGTAGCCAGGGACTTGGGGGATCAGGCACTGTTAGGTGCGTTCTATGGAAGACTAGGGGTGTGCGAATGGTGGTTCGGCCGGTTGGACCAAGCTATTGAGAGATCCACCAGGGCTCGTGAATTGTTGGAGACCCTGGAAAGGCCCCAGGAGCTAGCCTTTGTGACTTTAGGATTACAGTGGGGCCACCTGTACCGGGGAGACTTGGATCGCGCCCTGGCCTTGAAAGAGACAACCCTCCGCCTCCTGGCTGAGCACCCCCATCCGCGCACGGAAGGCTTGGCCTTTATCGGGGCCTCCTGGGCCTGTTCTTTTATGGGACGCTGGGACCAGGCCGTGGAAGAGGGCCAAAACGGGTTGCGCGTGGGTGAGAAGTGCGCATTGAACCACATCATTTCTTTCGCGGCCTTTATTATGTCCCTGGTCCATACCCAGAAAGGCGATCTGAGCAGGGCCCTTGAATACGCGGAGTTGGGAATTCAAAAGTCCACTACGATGGCAGAAAAGCTTTGGGCCCAAGCGGGCCTTCAATGGGCGCACGCTAAGATCGGTGATCCTGCCATAGGGGTGGAACTCGGGAAAAACCTTGTCCCGGTTTATCGAGCAACGCACTTTGTCCCCGGCGAGACCTTCATGTTGCTCAATACTGCCGCGGCACTGCGTCGGTGTGGGGACAGGGACGATGCGGTCAAGACATGCCGGGAAGGGCTGGAGCTTGCTCAACGCGCGGGAATGAAGTTCGCCGTAGGCAGCGGCAACCGGCTGCTGGGTGAAATCGCCCTGGAAATGAATCCCGCAGAAGCCGTCGACCACTTTACCAAAACGATGGCCGTGTGTGATGAGATCGGGGCCGAAAATGAGTTGGCCCTGGCCTTGGCGGGTTTGGGGCGGCTCCACAAGAAGGAAGGCAACATCTCCGAGGCCCGGGAACACCTGACCCGGGCCCTGGAAATCTTCGAGCGCCTGGGCACCCTTCTCGAACCGGACAAGGTGAGAGAAGAGCTGGACGGTCTGCCCCGGGGGTAGAAGGAAATGGGGAGGCCCTCAAATTAATGACTTACGCACGCCGGGCTAAGCCCGGACGCGGATAGGTACATTATGAAATGCCCTAAATGCCAAACAGGAAATCCAAAGTCCCGCAGATTTTGCCGTGAGTGTGGTGAAAGACTTTTACTCATCTGTCCACAATGCGGCCTTGAAAACCTTCCGGGAGACAAATTCTGTGGTGAATGCGGCCAGAAGTTGGGGGAAGTCGCTGAAAAAGAAAAGACGGTTCCGAACACTGAAGGCGAGCGTAAATATGTAACCGTGCTTTTCTCCGATCTCACCGGTTACACGGCCATGTCCGAAAAGCTCGTCCCGGAAGAGGTCAAGGAGATCATGAGCCGGATCTTTGGGGAGATCGCACAGGTGGTAACCAAATACGAGGGATTCATTGAGAAATTCATCGGCGATGCCGTGATGGCCCTTTTCGGGGTCCCGAAGGCCCACGAGGATGATCCTGTCCGGGCGATCAGGGCGGCGAGGGAAATCCACGAACTGGTGGATGCCATAGGCCCGGAAATAGAAAAAAGGATCGGGCTTCCCGTTTCCATGCACAGCGGCATCAATACAGGCCTGGTGGTCACGGGCGAAGTGGACATGGAAAAGGGCACTCACGGCGTGGCCGGGGACACCGTCAACCTGGCCTCCCGCCTTTGCAGTGTGGCGAAGCCCGGAGAGATTCTGGTGGATCCCGATACTTATCGTCAGGCCGAGGGGTATTTCGTGTTCGAGGCCTTGGAACCTACCCGGGTCAAGGGAAAAACAGAACCCATTCAGGCTTACAGATTCCTCACCGCCAAGGAGCGGCCCGTCACCACACACCGCCTCTCGGGGCTGAGGGCCGAACTGGTGGGCAGGAAGGCCGAACTCCCTCAACTTCAGGAGGCGGTGGAAAAACTGAAAGAGAGAAAGGGGAGCCTCTTCTCCGTATGTGGGGCCGCGGGCACGGGAAAGAGCAGACTGGTTGAGGATTTCAAGGCCACTTTGGACCTTGAGGAGATTCAATGGCTCGAAGGACGCGCTTATGCTTACTCCCAGAACATACCCTACTATCCACTGATTGATCTCCTGAATGGAGTCTTTCACATAAATGAGGAGGATCCTCAGGAAAAGGTCAGGGAGAAGGTCGAGTCAGGGTTGAAGACCCTGGTCGGAGAACAAGAAGGCATTGTCCCTTATCTGAGCACACTCTATTCGCTCAGGTACCCGGAGGTGGAAGAAGTGAGTCCCGAGTTCTGGAAATCCCGCCTTCAAGAGGCCGTCCAGACAATCATCTCTGCCCTGGCCCGAAACGCCCCCACCGTCTTCATGCTGGAAGAC
>DREN01000440.1 GCA_011051075.1 Deltaproteobacteria bacterium
ACCTTCCTCGGTGTCCCCAGATGATCGTTTATAAAATAGTAGACTCTTTCTACGGTGACCTGTCCCACAACTCCCTGTAGCAAGATCCCTGCCAAAGAGCCGATGCTGGCGACCTGGGTTCTGGCGGGCCTGAACACGGGTGGGTTGCCGTCAAACCGAACAGGATTGGGATCGTTTGTTAGGTCAAGGGCGAGCTGTTCAAGGGCCAATGGGATGTCTATTTCGTCATCGGGGATGACGTTGATGACATGACTCCAGTATTGTGTGCCGTTGTAGTCAACACGGAATTTATATGCCTTGGCGGGAACGATGAATATCGCTTCTCCTAAGGCATCTGTTCTTTCTGATTTCCCAAGATAGGCTCCTTGATCAGTAAAGAGATAGACAGGGATGTCTTCCAGATCTGTTTCGTTATAGGTTACGTGGAGGTTTACCTTTCCATGTTCGATATTGATTTGCCTGTCCTCCCACTCAAAGGCATCACTCCAGTACTGGCTGTGGAGATAATCTGCCCGGGCCTTGTAGCTCTTCTGGGGGACATTGAAGGTGACGCGGCCCTGGGTGTCAGTATCCCCATGGATGGACTGGTAGGATCCGTTTTCTGTAAAAAGATATACCCTTGTCTGTTCAAGGGGTGTGGATTCAGAGCTGTAGACCTTGTTGACCGTTATGGTCACATCCCTGTGGAGGATAGTCAGAACCTGGGAGAGGGACTGGGGCACCTGGAAGGGCTCGGTCCAGAATTGGTATCCCCTATAGTCCACTCTAAGCTTGTATGAGCCATCTGAGAGATCAAACGACACGAAGCCCTGATCATCTGTGCGGGCGGTCATCCCGAGGTATGATCCGCTACTTGTAAAAACATAGACGGGGATATTGGTTAAAGGGGCACCTGGGGCCTTTTCCACGGTAAGCGTTACGCTCCCGCCGCCCGTGTCAAGGTTGACTTCATTGACTTGGTCTGCGCTTACTGAGGCGGTTGCCCAGTAGTGGCTGCCCTGGTAGTCCGCACGAAAGTTGTATGTGCCGGCAGGAAGGCGAAAGGAGACAATTCCATGGGCGTCGGTCTTACCATGTATTCCCAAGTAAGCATTAAAGGCGCTGAACACGTAAACGTTCACATTGGAGATGGGACTCTGGCCCTGGCTGACGTGGATTTCGGCCACGCCTTCATGAATAACAATGGCGGTATCCTGAGCATTGAATATGTCTGACCAGTAGTGGACATTGAGGTAATCTGCCCGCACCTTGTATTCCTGTTCGGGCAGGTTGAAGGTTGCGCTTCCCTCGGCATCGGTGGTGCGGGACCTGTTTAGATAGGAGCCGGAGGGGGTGAAGAGATATGTTTTGAGGTCGGGAAAAGGGAGAATATCGCCGTTGTAATCTCCATTCACTGTGATTGTTACATCACTGTGGGTAATAACCTTTGTGAGAGTCGTGTTTTCCGGCACGGTAAAAGGTTCGGTCCAGAACTGGCAGCCGAGATAATCGATTCTCACCTTGTAGGTGCCATCTGCGAGGTTGAAGTCGACTTCACCCTGGCTGCTGGTCACTTGCTTTTTCCCCAGGTAAGCGCCTGATTGGGCGAAGAGATAGCACGGCATGTTTTCCAAGGGGAGGCCTTGGTCGCCGAGGACGGTCAGGGTAAAGACCCCGCCGCCGGTTGATATGGGCACGGGGTTGGAGACCTGGGGGATGATGGTGGTATTGCCGCTCCAGTACTGATTCCCGAGGTAGTCGGCACGAAAGGTGTATTCACCTTTGGGCAGAGTGAAAACGGCAACACCTTGTGCATTGGTTTCACCATGAAGGCCAAGGTAATTCCCTTGGGGGTTGAACACGTAAACCCGGATACCTTCCAAGGGAAGGCCCATGTTGGTAACGGTCAGCTCGGCCTGGCCTTCCGGGATGGTGAGAGAATACGAGATATCGCCATTAACGGGGATTTCACCGGTCCAGAAGTGGTATCCGAAATAGTCAGCCCGGATGTCGTATGCCCCGCTCGATACCACGAAGGAAACACGGCCGTTTTCGTCCGTTGTGCCGGAACGGCCGAGATAGGAGCCGGAGGGAGAAAAAAGGTAGAGTTTCAGGCCCGTCAGGGGAGCCCCGCCGTCATTCTCCGTGGTGACGCTGAGAGTGCCGCCGCCTGCAGCAACGGTTACGGTTGTTGGCTGGCCTGGAGCGACAAGAACCGGATCGCTCCAGTAGTGGTTTGAGAGAGAGTCCGCCCTGAATTTGAATTTGTGATCAGCAGGGAGGTCAAAAGAGACTTTGCCGTCTGCATCTGTGGTGCTGTAGAGCCCGAGGTAGGAGCCGCCTTCACTGAAAAGGTAGACCCTGATTCCCGGTTCCGGAGATCCGGCTACGGTGACGGTTGCCTCGGTTGTTTGTTCCTCGATTGCCACTTGAACGCTGGGGGTGCCGGGAACAGTGATATCCTGGGACCAGAAATGACAGCGGAGATAGTCGGCACGAAAGACATAGGACCCGTCGGCAAAGTTCGCCATCGGGAATACTGCAGTACCCTGTTCGTCAGTCTCGGCATGTTGACCCGTATAGGTTCCGGACGCAGTGAAGGCATAGATTCTGATGCCTGAAAGCGGCCCTTTTTTGCTGGAGGAGACCGTGACCCGGATTTCCGTGTCTTCAGTTGCTTCGGTCTGGATCATGGCGACACGAGCGCCTTCTGCA
>DREN01000294.1 GCA_011051075.1 Deltaproteobacteria bacterium
CGATGGCGGGATGGGGCAGATCGGTTCATGGGCAAATCAGATATACATCTGGACATAAAGGCTCTCAAGGGCCAGTGGGAAGGGTTCAGATATGGCCCGCTCAGGATGGAGTGCGCACTCCGATCCGGGGACCTGTATATCGACAGGTCCAGCGTAAAAATAGAGTACGGCAAGATTCTCTTGAGAGGGTACGCAAAAAGGGAAACGGACGCCAAGATGCTCTTTTCCTGCTACATCGATTTAATCGGACAGCCCATGAAAGAACTCCCTCGTTCCCTGGAGTTCCTCACTTCCCAGGCCGAGGGGATGCTTACAATGCAGGCCCTTATTTTCGCTGAAGGCCGAAACAGGGCGGATCTGCGATCAAGCCTCACCGGAACAGTGAATTTCATGATGGAGGATGGGGTTTTCAAGAAATCCCATCCTGTTATCAAGGCACTGGATTTCTTGAGCCTCCGGGGAATCTTTATTAAAAGACCCGCCGGACTCTCTAAAGGGGGAGTCTATTTTGAGAGCATGGGGGGGAGCATAGACCTGAACAAGGGGATGGCGAAGACGGAAAATATTACCATGCTGAGCCCTGTGTTCAACGCGGTATTAAGGGGTGACGCCAACCTGTCCACTGAAAGGGTGAACGCTGAGCTGGCCATAAAACCCCTTGGAACCATAGACTCCCTTGTAAGCGGCATCCCCGTCATAGGGCATCTGCTCACGGGGGATGAAGAGGCCGTTTATGTGGACTATTTCAAGGTAGAGGGTCCCTTATTTGACCCGGAGGTAACGTACATTCCGTTGAAGAGTCTGGGGAACAGCACCATGGGTTTTATAAAACGGTTGTTTCTGTCTCCCAAACGCCTGTTTAAGAGCATATCAGATGCGGCCCGTGACTTTGAGGGGAGGGGACTTCCCCTGCCTGGTGAGGAATTCAGGCCCGAAAACAATATGGGGGGCTGACCGGACACGTGGATCCGCCCCTTTCAGCCCCTCATATCTCGTGGCTGTCATCCATGAGGTCCCGGAGCGCCGGCCTGAGGTAGACTCCTGTCAGGTCAAAAGATTTCAGGGCCTTGACCATGGTTTTTACCCTATCAGAAGTAGCAGACCTCTCATTGATAAAAATGATCCGTTTCCCCCGTAATATACACATGCCTCCGGGAGAAAAGGAGGTTTCACCCTCCATGATCTCGTAGCGAATCTCTACTCCCAGGCCATGGGCAAGGGCCTCAAGTTCCCCCAGAACAGCCGTTTCATCCAAGGTATTTCCCTCTGGATCAATGCTCATGTCCGGCAAAACCGGGTGTGCAGCAGACCGCCCTTGACGCGTATCCCGGCATAACTCTCAAGGCTGGGGCCTGTGGACCTGCCGGAATCCGGCTCTCCGGCTCACGGTTCAAGGTTCATTGCAGCTCTACGATTTGAGTCGTTCCATATCCTCCACCAGTTTACGTACTGCATCGGCAGAGTGTTCCAGTGCCTCTTTTTCAGAGTCGGTCAGTTGGATCTCAACAATCTCTTCAACCCCATTCTCACCCAGTTTGACCGGCACGCCTATAAACAGATCCTTTATGCCGTACTCGCCGTCTAAAAAGGCGGCGCACGGAAGGATTTTATTCTTGTCTTTCAGTATTGCCTCGGCCATCTCAACGGCTGCAGATGCGGGTGCGTAGTAGGCGCTGCCGGTCTTCAAAAGACCCACTATCTCGGCCCCGCCGTTCCTGGTCCTCTCCACCAGGGCATCTATCCTCTCCTTGGACATAAGTTCCGTGATGGGAATACCTGCTACCGTGGAATAGCGGGGGAGTGGAACCATTGTGTCGCCATGGCCCCCAAGGACAAAGGCGTGGGTGTTCTCCACGGACACGCCCAGTTCCATTGCAATAAAGGCACGGAAACGGGCCGAATCAAGGACCCCGGCCATACCCATAACCCTGTTCCTCGGAAACCCGCTTACCTCATACGCAACGTGGCACATGGCGTCCAGGGGATTACTTACAATGATCAGGACAGCCTCGGGGGCAACTGCTGCGACCTCCCTTGTCACGGAGCTCATGATCCCCATATTGGTGGACAGGAGGTCATCCCTGCTCATCCCGGGCTTCCTGGGTATCCCGGCGGTGATTATGACGATATCCGAATCCCTTGCCTGAGCGTAGTCGCCGGTGACGCCGATGATCTTGGCGTCATGTTTTTCAATGGGTGCGGCCTCGGTCAGATCAAGGGCCTTACCCGCCGGGACCCCTTCAAGCACGTCTAAAAGTACCACATCGGCCAGTTCCTTCTCCGCCAGACGCATTGCAGCGGTGGCCCCCACATTGCCGGCCCCTATTACGGTTGCTTTTTTTCTCATCTTGACACTCCCTTCAGATTTTAAATTGATGCTTTAAAGTTATGGTATAACAGGCTTATAAAGCGAAAATAATGATATGCTATCCGTGGGCACATTTAGACCGACTGTCTTGGTTTCAGATACCACGGCCCGGGGGTAAGCATACGGGCAGGTGTGGAAACAGTGTAACCCCTTAGATGATCCGACATAACTTGTCCGGGCTGAAGCTGACGAAATATGATTCCAAAGGCGAACACGAGCTCAAGGCGCAGGGGAGTCCTACTCCTGTCACGAGTCTCAGACCTGCGGACCGTCTGAATAGTTACGAATAAGCCGTGCATATGTCAAGAATTTATATGCATGTTC
>DREN01000397.1 GCA_011051075.1 Deltaproteobacteria bacterium
GTTTTGTTCCGTCCTTTGGAAAAGAGGCCCCCACGGACTAAGGGTAACCGCACAGGTCGAAATAGTTGTCGGAAGACCTGAACCTATTTTAGAAAATCTATAACGTCGATCATTACCATGTTGGGGCCGCGAAAAACAGCATAGTGGGCCAAGGGGCTCTCAAATCCCACCAGCTTGGCCCCCTTTATCTTCTTGCCGTCTCTTTTGCCATTTCATACCTGAGCCATTGATCGTTCTCCACATGAATAATCAGGGTCCTGGCCTTTATTCGATGAAGCTGATCGTTGATATTGTAGGAATCCCCTGCCCGATTTCGATAAATCAGATCGTTCACGTCATAATCCGCGGCCTTTTTCCGGAGTTTGGCGCCCTCATCTCCTTTCGTCTTTGAAGGTTATACCTTGACAGGCCTGTTCTGCCTGAAACGCCCCGAGTCATTATTTGTTATAGCCTTTAAGATAATGTTTTTGGGGTACACGCATCCATTGCCATAAAGAGAAAACCGAGGTTGGTTGAGATCAGATAACACCTCCGCGGACGATTTAGAACCGTGGAATAGCTGCCCCAAAATATTTTTCTAAGATAGTATAACAATAGCAGATCGTTGAAAATATGTCCACTCTTTTGAAAAGCCCCTTTTCCTGTGGGGACTCCACCGAATCGGAGGGCTTTCCCTGTAAAGTTGTCCCATCTTTTGCCTTGGCCCGGCGGGAAAATCACCACTCCTCCCTTGTTTTTTCAGCCTCAGATCTGATATGATGATACACAGGCCTATCATAAGGTCTCAATATGCGCTGGGGAGGCCCTTTACAGGGGACCAGAAGGCTACTGAACCGTGGGAGAAACAGGCTCTCCGGGGGAGGATTATAATGGGGTTCAGGCGGATCAGCGACGACCAGGTTGAACAGCTCGACAGGCTTCAGTCCGAATACTTCAGCAAGTACATGCACCTGTTCGACCCACCCCTACCAGATGGCGTGCTCGAGAGACTGGAGAGGATAGTCGCCTCGGCCCATATCGGACGAACCGATGTGGTCCTCGATATGGGCGCGGGAACAGGGATACTGATCCCTGTCATCCGGAAATATAATCCCACCCTTATCTATGCCAACGATCTGTCCAGGAAGATGCTCAACTCCGTGAAGGAGCGTTATCCCGAGGTAAAGATCCTTCACGGGGACATCCGCGATCTTGAACTTCCTGACAAGTGCCTTGATGTTATCCTTGTGAACGCCTGTTATCCCAACATCGTGGATAAGCACAGAAGCTTCGCCACCATGGGGAGGATGACTGAGACCGGGGGCAGGGTTGTGGTAAGCCATCCCATGGGGAGGGAATTTATCGACTTCCTCCAGAAGAAGGTCCCCTTTCCCCTGGACGATTTTCCCGATAGCGCGGCCGTGGCAGAGGAGCTGTTCGCCCCTTACGGTTTCAGGGTCTCGAATTTTGTAGATGAGGATAAGCTCTACATCCTCACCCTTGAAAGGGTGGAGGCGTGAGCCTGGTAATTTCTGTGGGGAAGGGAGGAAACGAACGGTTGCGGCCCTTGAAAGGAACAAAGAAATGGCAAAAGAACTGTGGACGGAGACCGAGATACTGGAGTTCTTTCAGATTGAAGAGGGTTTTTTGAGAAGGCTGGAAGAAGAAGAGATAGTGTGTCCCTTCCGTGAGGAGGGCCTTTCAAAAAGGGTTTTCCCTGTTGAGGAAGTGGAGAAACTCCGCGTTGCAAAGATCCTCGTGGAAGAGATGGATGTGAACCTATCGGGTGTGGAGGTGATACTCCAGATGAGACGGACCATAATAGAGATGAGGAGGCAGTTCGACTCCATCTTAGAGGACCTTGCAAGACAGATGGGGGAGGCACTGAAGAGGAAGATGCCTCCCGGATAAGGGGTCAGTGCCTTGTTTCCTCTCTTTCCGTCACAAAAACAAAAAAATCTTTGCGTCTTGCGCGAGGCCATTTGGGTCGCTGGCATCGCCTATGTTACATCCTTATCCCGCTTCTGATGTCCTTTCTGTAGAACCTGTCCAGATTCCTGGCCGCATCCTTCACATCCCTGTCGTCTGTTACAGGGACCTTGACAAGGAGCTTGACCATAAGGTTCCCCCTCTTCCTGGTCTTCACGTTGGTCGCCCCCTTTCCCTTCAGCCTGAGGATCTGCCCGCTCTGGCTGCCGGCCGGCACCTTGACCTTTACCTGTCCGTCAATGGTGGGGATGCTGATGGTCCCTCCGGCAACGGCCTCTCCAACGGTTACCGGCACCTCCATGAGAAGGTCATCCCCCTCCCTCTTGAGGAAGGGGTGTGGTTTCAGGTGGATGATAAGGTACAGGTCCCCTGGTTTGCCCCCGTTGAGGCCGGGCTCACCCTTGCCTGCAACACGGACCTTTGAACCCTCCCGCACACCCTTGGGTATGGTTACCCTGATATTTTCAGTGCCTGCGATCTGACCGGTCCCCCCGCACCGGGTGCAGGGCTTTCCGGTCCGGCCATGGCCGTGGCAGCGGGGGCACGGTTTGGTAAAGTGGATGGGGCCATCGGCCACCTCCTGGCGTCCTGATCCCCCGCAGTAGGCGCAGGGGACTATGGGGGAGCCGGGATCGGCTCCACTGCCCAGGCATGCGGGGCAGGCCTTGACCTTTTGCATGGCCAGTTCCGTCTCAAAACCCCTGAGAGCGGAGA
>DREN01000382.1 GCA_011051075.1 Deltaproteobacteria bacterium
GACCGAGAGATGAAATTGAGTGAGCCCTAAAGGCACTTCTGCCGGGATTCAGCAGCATCCCGCCCTTCTCGACGGGTTGGGTGTTCCGGGGAGGCCTTCACCAGGGTTATCCTGTTCCATGACACAGCAGCATGAAGAGGAGTTCCTGCCTAGGGCCGCGTTTATGACCGCTGCGGCGCATCCCACACCCGCCTGGACCATCACGGCCCCTGAAGGGCAGTTCCTGGCGCAGGCCCCGCACTCCATGCAGGAATCACGGTCCTGAATCACCACATGTCCGTCATCCATGCGGAGGACCCCGTGGGGGCAGACCTGCAGGCAGACCCCGCAACCCACACATTTCTCCGGGTCAAGGTCCAGGGTGACAACGCCGCTGAGATAAACCATTCTTCCCATTTCAGTATCTCCCTATGAGGCAAACAGCGATCCAAACCAGAGGATCAAACCTGTGGCACCCGCTCCGATCTCCAGGGGTACGGCCCGCCTCATCTCCTTTTTGACGCCAGAGAGGGAGGTGTAGGTGGAGGCGCCCGTGAAATCCATGGCCAGGTAGGCTGAAACAGCCGGGATCAGCAGGAACCATGCAGCGGCCTCGATCCTGCCCTGCCAGTGGCTGAAACTATCCGGTCTGAGGACGATAAACAGGGTCGCTGCCACAAGACCCACGGTCAGTCCTTTAAGGAAAAAGGCCCGGCCCGGAAGCCAGGGCAGGAGGATGGGTGTGAGAACCGCGCCCGCCGCTACAGCGCTTAAGAGGCCCATGAGGGCGGAAAGCCCCCGGTCCCATGCACCTGCCCAGAATCCAACATCCCCGGCCAGGCCGCCCGCCAGGAAGAAGACGGGTAGAATGATAAAGACCCACTTGAGGGCGCTGACCAGTTCTATTGGGACGAGGACGGTCCTCTCGCCGATGGTGAAGGTCTTGACCCTCATTTCAGGGCTTGCCCTGAGCCCCCCATCCAGAAAGGCGGGCAGGTCGGCGGCCCTGATGGGGCCGTAAATGACCTCAAACCCGAAACCTCTTCTTACCAGGTGGGCCGCGACCCCCGGTCCTGCGAGCTGCGGCAGGATTAGCCTCCGGTGTGACACTATCTCCGCCAGGCTGCTGGCCTTTATGCGCTGAACCACCTCCTCTGTACCGAAGGTCTTTTTTCCCGCCGCACACCAGACGTTGATTCCCCCGGTGTCCAGCACCAGGATCCATGCGTCACGGCCGGTGAGGGCCTGACGGAGCCGGTCAAAGCTCATCTTGTAATTGGCCGTTACAAGGACGGGGTCCTGTTCGCCGGGATTCCCCAGGGCGTACAGGCCTGGATCCACCGTGTAGTGCATACGCCCCACTCCCCATCTGACCCTGATGTTCCCCAGGCGATCGGCCAGGTTAAAACGGGAGGAAACCTGTGGAACAGGTCCCTGTCCGGTCTTGATCAGGCCCGTCACAAAGGGCTGATCAGGTGATGGACGGCTCACCTGAGCCGTTTGCGCGGGTCAGCACCCGCCATTGGGCGGTTCAGGGGCTTGCGGAGCCGTTTCCTGAAGTGTCACAAGGTTGTCCTTCCCATGTTCCATGCCGAAGGCCCCCACGACCCCGCTAAAAGACCATGGGCACATACCCATCCTTCAGGAAATCTGATATTATGGTGCCCACATACTCCACCTGCAGGCCCATGTCCGCGATTTTTTCAGAGATCCCCTCCCGGTCAGAGATGAACTTGCATGCGATCCCCTTGCCCGCGGCCCCGATTTCCCTTGCGGTCCTGGCTATCATTTCGTCCTCCACAAGGAGGCGCTCGGAGGGTCCGAAGAACAAGACCCTTACCTCATCCATCCATCCCTCTGACAGTGCCCTGCTTGCGTACATAAGCCCGGTCAAGGCCTTCTCGTTCTCGCCCGTGGAGATAATCACCAGTACTTTAGAGCCCATAGTCATCCTCCTTCCCAGTTGTTTCAGGTTTACGGTTCATGTCTAAATCCCCCCTTAGGGACCGTTCCACAAGGGCGAGGTAATACCCCATAATGCCCTCCACAGTGCAGTAGCAGACCCTGGGCCCGTCGATCTCCCCCTGTATCCAGCCCGTCTCCTTCAGGACCTTCAGATGCTGGGATACGCTCGACTGGGCTAGGGGGAGGGCGCTGACAATATCTCCGCATACGCACCTCTCTTCAGGAGGCTTATTCTCCAGCATCCGGACTATCTCCACCCTGGCTGGATGGGCAAGCCCCTTGGAGAGCCGGGCCAGACTTTTTGAGCATTCTTCAGCAGAGAGCCGCCCGATCTCCTCCTGGTTCGCCGGGTTCCCGGCGCATGTAAACCGTTCCGCTTTCACCGCCAAAAGAGGGCCCCCTAAATTATCGTTCATCGTAGATAGACGATAATACGGGTATGATCCTCTTATGTCAAGGCCTTTTTCTCCCTTGATTTCAGGAGGGACGGGGGGTAAGATCAGATATCAGGCCCCCGCCCCACCGGTCTGGCCGGCTGAGCCGTGGATGAGTCAAGACCTCGCGCAAAGCCGGAAAGCTCGCAAAGTTATTTGACTACAGACCTCGTTGAATAGTTTGGTGGTTAAATGGTTGAGTAGGAAAATACGTTCTACTATTTCAGGATGTTATGGCTTTTCAAATGCTGACTGTCCAATTTTCAAGGCAATCATGGGTATGATC
>DREN01000094.1 GCA_011051075.1 Deltaproteobacteria bacterium
CCTCCACACGCGAGAAACTGCGTCGCCTTCTAAGAGATGGAAAGCTGGACGAGCGTTTCGTGGAACTGGAGGTCACCCAATCGACCATGCCCATGGTGGAGATCTTCTCCAGCGCAGGCCTGGAGGAAATGGAGTTCAACGTGAAGGAGAACTTCGGCAACATGCTCCCCTCCAGGAAAAAGAAGAGGAGGGTCAAGATCCCCGAGGCCATGGAGATCCTCTTCCAGGAGGAATCCCAGCGGCTCATAGACATGGATAAGGTGGTTGAGAAGGCCATCACCATCACGGAGCAGAACGGTATAATCTTCCTGGACGAACTGGACAAGGTGGCCGGCTCCGAGTTTTCCCATGGCCCCGATGTTTCACGGGAAGGGGTCCAGAGGGACCTCCTGCCCATCGTGGAGGGCTCTACCGTTGCCACCAAATACGGGATGGTCAAGTCGGATCATATCCTGTTCATAGCGGCGGGGGCCTTTAACGTGAGCAAGCCTTCTGACCTGCTTCCCGAACTCCAGGGGAGGTTCCCCATCAGGGTGGAGCTGAACTCCCTCTCCATGGAAGATTTTATCAGGATCCTCCTGGAACCGAAAAACGCCCTGATCACCCAGTACAAGGCCCTCCTCGCTACCGAAGGGATCGATCTTGTTTTCGAGGAATCCGCCGTGAGGGAGATTGCGCAGATGGCAAGCAGGGTAAATGAGCGAACAGAGAATATCGGGGCCCGTCGTCTCCACACGGTCATGGAGAAGCTGGTGGATGAGATATCCTTTGACGCCCCGGATATGAATGAAAAGGAAGTGACCATCAGCAGGGACTACGTGTCGGAGAAGCTGTCCGATATACTGGAAGACGAAAACCTGAGCAGGTATATTCTGTAGGATTAAGAAATTTAGGAATTTAGGGATTGGGGGATGAATTACCCAGACCCCGGATGCCTGAATCTACTGTGTGGGACATCCTATGACAGATCAGACAGACAGGGCCAGGGTCCTGATCGAGGCCCTCCCATATATAAGGCGGTTCAACGGGGCCACCATTGTGGTGAAGTATGGGGGCCACGCCATGGTGGATGAAAAGCTGAAACAGGACTTCGCCCTGGATATCATCCTCATGAAGTATGTGGGCATGAACCCTGTCATTGTCCACGGCGGGGGTCCCCAGATAGGGAGCCTCCTTAAGAAGCTTTCCATTGAGTCCCGATTCGTGGACGGCATGAGGGTGACCGACAGCGAGACCATGGATGTCGTGGAGATGGTCCTTGTAGGCAAGGTCAACAAGGAGATTGTGGCCCTCATCAACAAGAACGGCGGAAGGGCCGTGGGACTTTCAGGAAAGGACGGGCTCCTGATCTCCGCGAGGAAAATGAAGTACCTGAAGAGCAGAGGGGGGGATCAGGCCCCGGAGATAATCGATATGGGTATGGTTGGAGAGATCAGCGCGGTGGATAACTCCATCCTCCTTACAACCATGGAAAATGGGTTTATACCGGTGATTGCCCCGGTGGGATCTGGAGAGGAAGGCGAGACCTACAATATCAACGCTGATCTGGTGGCTGGCGCAATAGCCTCATCCCTTGAGGCGAGGAAACTGGTTCTGCTCACCGATACCCAAGGGGTGCTTGACAGGGAGGGGGCCTTGATATCGACCCTCAAGGCTGAAGAGGCCCGGACGCTCATGGAGAACGGGACCATCAGGGGGGGGATGATCCCGAAGGTGAAATGCTGCCTGTCTGCCCTGTCCGGGGGGGTGGGCAAGGCCCATATCATAGACGGCCGGTCTCCCCACGCCATACTGCTGGAGATCTTCACCAGGATAGGGGTGGGCACGGAGATAATCGCTTAGACAGGGCGTTCATCAGGGAAAAGGGATAGGACGATGGAAGAGAATATCGAAAAAGATTCGATTGTTAGTCTGGCGGACAGGTATATGTTCCAGACCTACGGCCGGTTTCCCGTGGCCCTTGTCCGGGGCGAGGGGTGCCGGGTATGGGATGACCGGGGAAAGGAATACCTGGATTTTGTGGGCGGACTCGCTGTCTGCGCCCTGGGCCACAGCTCGCCCGTTGTAAGCCGTGCCCTTGAGGACCAGGCAGGGAGGCTGGTTCACGTGTGCAATCTCTACTACACAGGGCCCCAGGCTGAACTGGCCCGTCTCCTGGTGGAGAATTCATTCGCGGACAGGGTCTTTTTCTGCAACAGCGGGGCAGAGGCCAACGAGGCGGCAATAAAGCTTGCCCGGCGTTATGCCAATGAGAAGTTCGGCCATGACAGGCATATGATCATATCCATGGACAACTCCTTTCACGGCCGCACCATGGCGACCCTTTCGGCCACGGGCCAGGCCAAGATCCAGTTCGGTTTTGATCCCCTGCTCCAGGGTTTCAAGTTCGTCCCGTTCAACGATCTGGACGCACTTGACAGGATGATGGATGATTCCGTGTGCGCGGTACTCCTTGAGCCCATACAGGGTGAGGGAGGAGTGGTATGCCCGGGACCAGACTACCTGAAACAGGTGAGGAGTCTGTGCAATGAGCGTAACTGTCTTCTTATCTTTGACGAGGTCCAGGTTGGAATGGGGCGGACTGGAAGGCTTTTTGCCCATGAACACTACGGAGTAACCCCTGATATCATGACCC
>DREN01000091.1 GCA_011051075.1 Deltaproteobacteria bacterium
CGTTAGAACTCACGATGCCTGCGCTCTCCTGCCCCCGGTGCTGCAGGGCGTAGAGCCCGAAATAGGCCATCTTGGCGGCCTCTTCATTCCCGTACACGGCAAAGACACCGCACTCATCCTTGGGCCTTTGGTGGACCTGTTCGGCATCCCTTATCCTGTTTTCCATCTGTTCGTCCTCAACACAAAGGACAATCCTGGTCAATTGTCACGAGACGTTCCTTCATACCCCGTCCCGTACCCATGTTCCAGGACCTCCAGTATTTCATTCCTCATCCTTTCCATCTGTTTGTCTTCGTAGATCTTCTGCCCGGCAAAGTCCCTCACGTAAAAAGAGCCGGTGGTCTTTTCCTTATCGCTGTTGATCCTTGCGAACCTGATGTCCAGCTCCAGAGCAAACATCTTCTTGGCAAGATCATAAATAAGGCTCAGACGCCATCCGGCGGTTACCTCTATGACAGTAAAAAAATCCGACACCTCGTTGTTGACCCTGACCTTTCCTGTCATCAGGGAGCTGAATCCTCCCGAGTAGGGGAGGCTCCCCTTCTCCCGGATCAGTTCATCCAGGGGAAGGCGGTCGTCAAGGGCCAGGCTCAAGTCCCTGCGGGCCCTGTCCCAGCTCTTCGCCTCATGGAGAGGATCCAGGGGGTTTGTCACTTCGTAAATGTCAAAAGCGAGCCCGTTCTTCAAGGTAAAGATATGGGCCGACAGGATTTTCATATTGTGCAGGGTAAAGACCCCTGCCATCTTGCTGAAAAGCCCAGGTTTATCCCTTGCACACTGGATGATCCTGGTAACCGGGGCCACGGGGAGTTTCTGCAGGTGCCACGCGTGCCTGTCATCTCCAGGGGTCAGGGCCATTTGGAAGTGAAGACCCATGTCTTCCACGGTGTTGTGGAGGAAATACCTGGACGATACCTGATCCATCAGGTCGAGGATCTTTTCTTCAGGAAAACGTGGGATCAGGACCTTGAAAAGGGCCTGTTTTTTGGCGGCGATCTCCTCGGTGGCATCCCGGGAGGCAAGGATCCCCCTCTCCAGTATGCGCATCACCTTCATGAAGAGTTCCGTGAGGAGCAGGATCTTCCACTCGGTCCGGGCCATCTGGCCCGTTGAGAAGCTGTCGGCCACGCTGAGGAGAAAGAGCATCCTCAATAAATCCCGACCCTGTATGACCTGGGCCGCCTGAACAGATGTCTTTTCGTCGCCCAGGTCCCTCTGTTGTGAGATGTTCACCAGGAACAGGTGATGTGCGATCAGAAAGGAGACGGTGTCAGCCACCTCTTTGCCCATATCCAGCCGTCTAAATATGCCGGGTATGAGTTCCGAGCCCTTTCCGGCATGGTTCCCCCCACGGCCCTTACCAATATCGTGGAGAAGGGCTGCCAGAAAAAGCCGTTCCGGGCGCTCAATATCTTTGAAGACCTGCTTCAGCAGGGGCCAGTGGTCATCGTAGTTTCCCTTTGAGATCCGGTACACCACATCCAGGGTCTTCAGTAGATGAAGATCAACGGTCCTCACATGGTAGAAACCGAACTGGGCCAGGTTTCTGATCCGCCTGAACTCCGGGATAAAGAGGGTGATCAGGCCCATCTCAAGCATCAGCCTGATGATCTTGGGGTTTTCCGGCCGCAGTATGATATCTATGAAGAGCTGCCTCGCCTCCCTGGACCTGAGCAGATCTTCCCCCTTGATGGATATGATCTGCTTGGCCTCCCATATGAAGCCTGAACCCAGAAAAAAACCCCTCTGGTTCGCCTCTTTGAGGGCCCGCAGGATCACCGCCGGGTCCTTTTCCGAAACTGCTCCCGCGCCCAGGACCACGTTTCCCTTTATCACCTGAAATTCCGGGGTAATCCGGTCCTGCCCCTGCTCAGCGGGAAGGGGGCGGATCATGTCCAGGACCTTTACCATGAACTCATCGTGACCGTAGCGGACCCTGTTCATGTGGAGGTAGAGATCCCTCATGAGTTTTTCAGGCCCGTCAATATGTGGGCCGTCTTCATAACCAAGCAGCCGTGATAACTCTCTCTGAGAGGCGAGGAGTATCTGATCTTCCTTCCGGCCGGTCAAAAGGTGAAGGTGGTTTCTGAGCTTCAGGAGAAAGATTCTGGAATGGCCCAGTTTATTGAACTCAAAGTGGGAAAAGGCCGCAAATCGTTCCATCTCCCTTAGGCGCCTGCTCCTGAAATAGACCCTGGCCATCCAGGCCATGATGTGCAGGTCCCTGAGGCCCCCCAGGCCGTCTTTGATATCAGGCTCAACAAAATAGGCCTCGGTGTGGTATTTGTCCTCCCTTTCCCTCTGATAGATCAGGAATCTTTCCAGCAGGGAGGATCTTTCCCGGTAAATACGGGCCCAGAAGGCCTCCCTGAAAACTCGGTAGAACCGTCGGGAGCCCAAGAGAAACCGGGTGTCTATGAGGGCGGTGAAGACCCTGAAGTCGCTGAGGGCAAGGCGTATGGCTTCGGGGACGGTCAGGATGGAATGCCCCACTTCCAGCCTGGCGTCCCAGAGGGGGTAGATGGCACGTGAAATGATTTTGCGCAGATCCGTCGGCAGCCTGCCCTGGTGGATTATCAGGAGATCCACATCTGAGTGGAGGCAGAGTTCCCGCCTCCCGTATCCGCCCAGGGCC
>DREN01000223.1 GCA_011051075.1 Deltaproteobacteria bacterium
CTCTATATTTCACTCCAACAACGGGATCAGGGCCCGATCGATGCTGGGATTTTCATCTGGGTGACCCTCGGGCGTGATCGTTCACCACAAATCTACGGAGGTTCAACATGGACGTTTTTTTGGAAGAGGGTCCTAAAAACCCTATCAAGATTCAGGACAACACCTTCAGGGACGGACACCAGTCATTGTTAGCCACAAGGATGAGGACCGAGGACATGGTCCCCATTGCCGAGAAGATGGACAGCGTGGGCTTCTGGGCCATGGAGGTGTGGGGTGGTGCCACCTTTGACACCATGCACCGTTTCTTGGGAGAGGATCCTTTTGAACGGATAAGGATTCTTAAAAAGTACATAAAAAAGACGCCTTTTTCCATGCTCCTCAGGGGACAGAACCTTGTGGGGTACAGGAACTACGCCGACGATGTGGCCCGGCTGTTCGTGGACAAGACCTGTGAGGCAGGCATGGATATATTCAGGGTCTTTGACGCACTTAACGATTTCCGCAATTTTCAGACCGTTGTGGAGAGGATCAAGGCCAACGGAAAGCATTTCCAGGGGACCATCTGCTACTCCCTGACCGAAAGACGCATGGGAGGCGATGTGTTCAACCTGGACTACTACGTGAGCAAGGCCAAAGAGCTCCAGGACATGGGGGCCGATACCCTCTGCCTAAAGGATATGGCGGGCATCATGGCCCCCTTTGATATTGCCAAGATCATAACGGTCCTGAAAAAGGAGATCAGCATCCCGATCCATCTCCACACCCACTACACCAGCGGCATGGCCTCCATGATCTACCTTGAGGCCATAAAGGCCGGGGTCGATATAGTGGATACCTGCCTGGCCCCCTTTGCGCTCCGTACCTCGCAGCCCGCCATAGAGCCCATGGTCGCAACACTTTACGGGACCGTCAGGGATACGGGATTCGACCTGGGTCTCCTCCTGGATCTGGGCGACTATATAGAGGGCGTGGCCCCCAAGTACCGTGATTATCTTGCAAGGCACAAGATGTCGGTTATAGATACGGGGGTTCTGGCCCATCAGGTCCCGGGCGGAATGCTCTCCAATCTGGTGAACCAGCTAAAAGAGGCCAAGTCCCTGGATCGGCTGCCGGAGGTGTACAAGGAGGTTGCCGTAACTCGAAAGGAGCTTGGCACACCTCCCCTGGTAACACCCACCAGCCAGATTGTGGGGGTTCAGGCCGTGCTGAACGTGCTGTTCGGCAGGTACAAGATGGTGACCAATGAGGTCAAGGATCTTGTTTACGGGCTGTACGGAAAGACACCCACTCCGGTGGACCCCGAGGTCCAGAAAAAGATACTCAAAGGGTATAAGCGTGGCGAAACCCCGGTAACGGGACGTGCCGCCGACTACTTGGAGCCCGAACTGGAAGGGGCCAGAAAAAAAGTGGGAGATCTGGCCAAAGACGATTTTGACCTGCTCATATACGCCCTCTATCCAACCACCGGCGAGCAGTTCCTGAAATGGAAGTATGGTCTTGAGGAGAAACCGCCGGAGGTAAAGCCCAAGACCCTGGAGGATATCAGAAAAGAGGATGAGGCCATGGCCGCGGCCATCGAGCAGGTATGCAAGACCATGTAGCTTGCGTTTGCGGCTGCAAATAGATGATTTGGAATAAGTAGCGACATAACAAGCGGTTAGATTACATCCATAAAATTGGCGTGTTACTACAAAACAGGGCGGTTCTGGTAGGTTTTCTCTATTTTCAGGGCTGGTTTAGGGGGATGTATCTTCAATAATTAATCACATTAAACCACCAGCTCTGCTGGTGCGAACCTAATAGGCTTTGCCGGTCAGACGAGATATACCTCCTTCTTGAGGGTCCCTATTTTTGGGGTAGTCTTAAGAAGGAGGTATTCATGAAAGATTACCAGAGTCAATCACTCAAACAAGCTCCAGACCAGTTGTCAGGATTTCTCTGGCCAGGGGAATGGAAACATCAAAATCGGATTCCCGAAATGCGTGGGGTTCAATTCTGGTATCAAACCTTCTTCTGAGTTTCATCAGCTCAACCTGCATATCAAAAGTATCAGAGACGTTTCCAAAAACAACGGTCAGGTCAATGTCGCTATCTGCTCCAACTGCTCCCTTTGCATATGATCCAAAAAGAAGGCGACAATGTAAACCCGGGGGGAATTACAGTATAAAATGGCGGAGAGGGTGGGATTCGAACCCACGTGCCCCGCTGTTCACGGGACAAATCGATTTCGAGTCGACCCCGTTACGACCACTTCGGTACCTCTCCGAAGAAACCTATGTCTCTTTTCCCCTGCGGGCCTGAAAAAACTCCTTCATGAGCGCCCGGCATTCATCTTCCATGATACCGGGGGTCACCTCTAACCTGTGATTGAGCCGCTGGTCCTGGTGGATCCGGTAAAGGGAGCCCGCGGCCCCAGCCCTGGGATCGTGAGCGCCGAATACAATGCGGGCGATTCTGGCGTTTACGGCCGCACCCATGCACATGAGGCAGGGTTCAATGGTAACAACAAGAACAGCGCCGTTCAGCCGGTAATTCCCGCGGGCCTTGCCACCCCTTCTCAGGGCAAGGATCTCAGCATGGGCAGTGGGGTCCTCAAGACCTATGGGCCGATTATGGGCCCTGGCC
>DREN01000281.1 GCA_011051075.1 Deltaproteobacteria bacterium
CATGAGCTGTGCAACCGATGCCGAGGCAAAGAAATATCCCACCTCCACCTCCAGTTGCCTGAAGTATCTCCTGGGATCGTGCCCTGAGATCGGCCTGGGCATCACCGCCCACCCGGGATAAAGGTTGGGATCCTCACCAAGGGCCCTGACCGCGCTCACCGTTTCCGGCGGGACTTCCCCCACCCACGGCCCGAGATCCGATGCCTTGAGCGTGTATATATTCCACGACTCCAGGAAGAGATCGCCAAGGCCCGTGTCTGGATCTTCCAGTACAAGATCACCGGGGCCTGCCAGGGCCGTATCGTGATATGTCTGGCAGACCAGCAGATCGTCCGAAACGGCCCGCGTGACCTCCATCACAATGACCATGGGAGGGTTGTAGTAAAATCCGTCAAGCCATCCGGCTAAGTCCTTCCGAAGGAACCTCAACTGACCCGGACCGATCCCTTTCTCCCCGAAGGATGACAAAGAACTCCCAAAGCAGGTCCGCAGGCTTTGGGAAAGCCCGTTCCACGCCTCACGTTCCTCCGCGCTCTCCGCCTGGCAGTAGGGGCATTGGGCCAGGTGCCGGGCATACTCTTCCCCATGGGACGAATCTTCCCGCACCCGGGCAGGCGGGCAGGTTCGGTACTGTTTTGCCAGGCTCAGGGCCAGTTTCCGGCTGTGCATCCTGATCTTTCCTCATACGGGCGCATGTGCACCCCCCTCTAAGTCTGTTTACGGCCCGGAAAGGCCTTTTTTCAAAAAAGAAAGTACCGCGTCCCTGAACAGATGGTAGGCTTCCTCGTTAAAACCATCGGGAGAAAGCCACGGCAGGTCGGCGAGAAAGAATCTCAGCTTATCCCTGATACGTGTCATATGATACTCCGGGCCTGAACTCCCCCGGTATCCCAGCTCACGGGCCATATGGCCCGGCCCGAGGCCTTTCCCATACTGAAGAAAAAACAGTTCCCTCTCCCTGGGAGTCAGACGCCTGCTGAACTTCTCCGCCCAGAGCCTCACCAGGTCCGGATCAAAATAGAGGGTCTCGGGGCTGTAGGTGTAATCGGGCACCCTTTCCACGAAAGGCTCTCCTTCAGGGTCTTCACCCTCCACCTCGGGGCAGGCCAAAGGGACATGGAGCCCGATCCATGAAACAAAATCACGCAGATCGATCCACACGGGGATATCCCCCCACAGCCCGGAGATACCCTTCCAGAAATGGGCGGCCAGGGAGAGGAGGATCTCTTTTCTGTTTACGGACGAGTACTCCAGTCTGTCATGGGGGAAGGTCACCGCCTTGAGATCTTCCTCGCAGAGCGGCGGGATCCGCCTGCTTCCCGGATCCATGCTGAAGGTCATGGCGCGGCCCTTTTGCGTGGCCGTGGTCTCAAACTCTCCGGATCCGCGCAGTATCTCCTGGGTCCTGCGGTAGAGGTAACGTCTGGGATCCCTTTCAGGGGTGCGGGTCTTATCGATCCAGTGATTGATGAAGACGTACCTGAGATAGGAATGGATGTTGCGGCTTTCCCCCGCGATAACGGGGGCCAGCCTGGACGAGTTTTCCGCTATGAACAGGACAAGCTCCGACCGGATCTCCTCGGCATCAACGGCAGGGCCGGATCCGGCAAAACCGTTCCTCGTGACAAGGGCGGGGGAGAGCCCCCTGGCCCAGGCCCGGGCCTTGATCTCCCGGACGGCCCTGTCCAGGGCTACCCGCGCATCGTCCGTAGCAAGCCACTCCCTTACACGCCGATCCATTTCCTCAAATCCCGCAAAGGCATCCCTCCCCCCCCATGGGGTACACAGTCTTAAGTGGATCGAGACCGATCTCCTGTGGATTCAATGCACGTATCCGGCACCTCCCCCCTGAACCTGAGCCCGTAAGCGATCTCGGCGGGGATGTTGAACCTGAGCCGTTTTATGATAAAGGAATCCCTGTCCATGACGTAGCCGGTATGAAGCAGGGTGCAGCCCTCTCTTATCCACAGGTATTCCGACCGGCCGTAAGGCCTCCTGGAGGAGCAGGGGCATACCGCACACCCAGCGTTCTGGGGCAGCCTGCCCAGGGAAAACACGGGATGGGATCCCCGCCGACGGGGCGTGGCGGGAAACCGGCCGTCCGTGAGGCCCACAAGCTCGGTGTCCCGGGCCCCCGTGAAAAACATTCCGGGCCGCCAGTGCCTCACGGGAAGATGAACAGTGGCGGGAAGCACCGCCTCAACGTTTTGCCTGAAGAATTCATCTGCTGAAGATTGCTGCCATGGCCCTGGTTCGCGCCGGGACCTACGGCTGTCATCTACTGTGGAAACGGGTGGGATGGATGCCATGACAAGGGGTTCCGGTCCCGGGCTCCGGTCCGCTGAAACCTAAACGGATCAGATGCCTGATGACCCCTGTGCTCTTAATGCGGGGCATACTCGCATTATACAGGCCAAAAAACAACCGCCGACGGAAAGTAATGCCCAACGCTTATAACAGAAACACCCCTGCCAAGTCAAAGAGAAAATCAGTGGGAGGGGGACGTACTTCACATTTCCATATTCTGCTTGCGAAGTCTACTTGACCATGATAGAAGTCTTTCATGCCGAGACAAGCAAGACTGGATGCCCCAGGGGCGCTGCACCATGTGATTGCGCGGGG
>DREN01000222.1 GCA_011051075.1 Deltaproteobacteria bacterium
ATCATGGTCCTTGGCATTGCGGTGGACGATGCCATCATCGTGGGGGAGAATATTTTTCGCAAACACGAAGAGGGAGAGGGGGCCCTCCGTAGCGCCGTGGAAGGGACAGTGGAGGTGGGGCGACCGGTTATTTTTGCGGTCCTGACCACCGTGGTGGCCTTCTGGCCCCTGCTTCTGGGAGGCGGCACCATGGGCAAGGTTATGCGCAACCTTCCCATTGTGGTGATCCTCGTCCTGATGGGGTCTCTTGTGGAATCCCTGCTGATCCTTCCGGCCCATCTTAACCGGAGCAGGGAGAGGGGCGCCAGGCGAAGCAGAGGGCCTGCCAGGGAAAGACTGGTCGCCAGGGGCCTTAAATGGGTGATTCGAAGGCCCTACGCGAGGCTGGTGCAGGCATGCGTGAGATGGCGGTACGTCACGGTAGCCCTGGGGGTTGCCATTCTCCTCCTCTCAGTGGGGATATGGAAGGGCGGCTGGATAAAGTTCACTTTTTTTCCGAAAGTGGAAAGCGATGTTCTGGCGTGCACCCTCACCATGCCCGCGGGTACTCCTGTCACCCGCACTGTGGCCGTGGTTAACCGCCTGGAACATGCTGCCCGGGACGCCCTGGCGGAAATGGACCGGAAGCGACCTGAGGGGGCCCCGCCTCTTTTTGAGTACAGCGTTTCTCTGGTCGGTCTCCACACCGGGGGACATGGTCCCAACAGGGGGTCCTTGGAACGGGGGAGTAATCTTGCCCAGATCTTTGTACAGCTCCTTGAGGGTGAAAACCGGGACGTGAGTGCCATAAAACTGGTCAGCCTGTGGCGGGAAAGGGCAGGAGAGATCCCTGATGTGGAATCCATTACCTTTCAGAGTGAACTCTTCAGCGCGGGCAACCCGGTGGAGATTCATCTCTCCCTGGATGACCATGACCTGCTCATTGAGGCCGCGGATGATCTCAAGGCTGAACTGGCCAAGTACCCAGGGCTATTTGATATCAGCGACAGCTTCCTCCCGGGCAAGGCGGAGATGCAGCTCAAACTCAAGCCTGAGGCGTTCAGTCTCGGCCTGACCTTAAACGACCTTGCACAGCAGGTACGCCACGCCTTTTACGGGGCCGAGGCCCTGCGCTTCCAGCGGGATCAGGACGAGGTCAAGGTCCTGGTGCGCTACCCTGAGCGGGAACGGAAATCCCTGGGCCATGTTGAGGAGATGCGAATCCGCACATCACGGGGCAAGGAGGTGCCCTTCAGCCAGGTAGCCGACGTGAAGATGGAGCAAGGGTACGCCACCATACAGCGGGCCCAGCGTCTCAGGGTGGTCAAGATAACTGCCGATGTGGATGAGTCTGTCACCAACGCAAATGAGGTGAGGATGGATCTGGTGGCCAGGATACTGCCCCTGATTCAGCATAAGTACCCCGGTCTGAGGTACACCATTGAGGGAGAGGGCAAAGAACAGCAGGAGTCATTGTCCGATGTGATCCAGGGATTTGCCGTGGCCCTATTCTGCATCTACGCCCTCCTTGCCATCCCCTTCCGATCCTTTTCCCAGCCCTTTATCGTCATGGCGGCCATCCCCTTTGGCATGGTAGGCGCCATTGCCGGGCACCTTATTATGGGGCTCAATCTCAGCCTGTTGAGCCTGTTCGGGATGGTGGGGCTCGCGGGGGTGGTGGTCAACGACTCCCTGGTACTGATCCACACCACCAACCGGCTCCGCGCTGATGGGGCCGGCGCAAGGGAGGCGGTGACCCGGGCAGGGGGACTCCGTTTCAGGGCCATCATCCTCACCTCTTTGACCACCTTTGCCGGCCTCACCCCCATGATCCTTGAAAAAAGCCTGCAGGCCCAGTTTCTGATCCCCATGGCCGTAAGCCTGGGCTTCGGCGTGCTCTTTGCCACGGGAATCACCCTCCTCCTGGTCCCCTGCGGTTATGTGATCCTTGACGACCTGAAAAGACTGCTGATTAGAGATAAGCCTGTGGCTGCTCCATAGGCCTTGCGAAAAAACAGTTGCCCTAAAATCCTTTCCGGCGTATTATTGACCAGGTGGTCACTCAAACCGATACAGACCGGAGGGATACTTACTTTTATGGAACAGAATCAGAAGGTTGGCATACTCCTGCCCCAGGATATCCTCGATGGTATGGCAGATCCTGCCATGAGGCGGATAGGAGACAAACTCCTTAAGAGAAAACGGCTTGACATGGAAGACGGTCTTGCCTGTCTGGAAACCACGGACCTGACCGGCCTTGGGCAGTTGGCCTTTGCCGTGAGAAAGGCCATGCATGGAAGAAAGGCCTTTTTCATAGCCAACCATCACCTGAACTACACCAACGTCTGTCAGAATGGATGCAGGTTCTGCGCCTTTTCCCGGCATCAGGGGATGCCTGGGGCCTACACCCTCTCGCCCCGGGCGGCAGCACGGAGAATAGCTGAGAGTCCTGTCTCAGACCTCAGGGAAGTCCATGTTGTGGGCGGGTGTCACCCTGAACTGGGGCTTGATTATTACGTTGATCTCCTACGGGCACTGTCAGAGGCCAGACCCGGAGTGAAGCTCAAGGCCTTTACCGCGGTGGAGATAGACCATATTTCCAAAAGGGCGGGCATATCCCATGGGACCTGCCTTACCA
>DREN01000327.1 GCA_011051075.1 Deltaproteobacteria bacterium
CTGCCAGGGCAGCCGCAAACCGTTCTGTCAGCTCTTTGAGCTCTTTGTAGCTCATCTTCTTACCGTAAAAAATCAGCGCGGTCTTGCTCCCGTATTTATCAGCCATCCGGTCAAAGGCCTCTGGTACTGATATGTCAGGAATTTCTACTTCTTCAGGTACTCCTTCAGGGTAATATTTTAGCCAGGGTTTCGCTGCATAGGCCTCTTTGGCATTCATATTTTATCCTCACAGTTAAGAATTCAGCAATTTTATTAGTCTAATGGCGAACTCGCAACCCTTTGTATTGACTATTGAATATTGACTATTGAAAAAGCTGTAACCCTCTGGATTGATGTTTGTTGATTGTCCAATGACTAATGACCAATGAAACCCACAACCCGTAACTCGCAACTCGTAACTCGCAACATCCTTTTTAATCCAACTCCGCAGTACAAATGCGGCAGCTCTTTCTTGTAGCCACATTTCTGATCTTACACCTTGGACACTCCTTTTCTATCTTGTCGCGAAGCCATGGTATCAGGCCTTGGGGCATGTACAGCAGGGTCAGCAATACGATAAAGGCAAAGAGAAGCATCCGGATCTTTGGCAGGATACGAAGGAATTCCAACAGAGGGAAAAGAATAAAAACACCTGCAATGGGACCGTAAATAGATACGATTCCACCAAATACGGCCCATATAACGATCTGGAAAGAGAGCGCGACTTCGAGGGTCGAAGGACCGGCAGTCCTCATGATGTGCGCATACAGTCCCCCTGCGATCCCGGCAAAAAAACCACTGAGGCAGAAGGCAAGGAGTTTGTACCGGGTGGTGTTGATCCCCGAGGATCTCACCGCCACCTCATCCTCCCTGATGGCATGAAGGATGATGCCGGTTTTGGAATCGGTGATTTTCCACATGATAAACCCTAGGCCCAGCATCAGAACAGAGGTTATATAGTAATCTGAAAGGCGGGAAGTTGAGAGTCGATCAATCCCGGATAGGCCTAACTCTCCCCCGGTAATGTCAGGGATCGCAAAGACAACGCCCATAAGAATAATGGGAAAGGCCAGGGTCGTGAGGGCCAGATAGGTTCCCCTCAACCGAAGACAGGGAATGCCGATAATCAGCCCTGCCAGGACCGCCCCCATTGCCCCTGTGGGGATGCTTATCCAGGGAGGCAGGTCAAGCCGGAGATTCAAAAGGGCAGTACAGTATGCGGCTACGCCAAAAAACAGGGCGTGTCCGAAATTCATCTGGCCGGTGAACCCGGATAACAGATCCCAGCTCGCTGCCAAGATGGCAAAGATGCTGGTAAAAATGAGGATCCGAAGCAGATAGGGATCTTGGCTGAAAAGAGGGAGAAGCAGAACGGCTAATGCGAAAATGAATACCGCTACCCGACTTGGAAGAACCAGCACCTCTCCTCTGAAAAGCGAGTAAACCCTGCGAAGATAAAAACCCGGGAGACCCATTCTACCTCTCTTCCTCAAAAGCGACCCCGAACAAGCCTTCGGGTCGGATCAGGAGCACCAATATCATAATGGAGAGGGCCACAGAACCCTTTAAGAACGCCCCCATGGGGATCAGAAAGACCACTAAGACCTCGGCAAACGCCATTATGTAGGCTCCAACGAAACTCCCCTTTATACTTCCCAGACCCCCTAAAACCACAATGGCTAACATCATGATCAAGGGATGCATCCACATGTGAGGATTCAAAACAAAAAGGGGAACAACAACAGCGCCGGCGATCCCCGCCATCATTACCGATATCCCCATGGTTATCATGGCCACACGGGCCTCATTCATCCCCATCAGGTTGGCGACTTCCCTGTCCTGGGCCGTGGACCTGAGGGCCAGACCTAACTTGGTCTTCATCAGCAGTACCCAGACACCAAAAAGGGCCAATACGGCCACGGTGAGGGCAAGGAGGTGCTGGTAGGTCACCTTAACGCCTGCTATTGTGGCGTACCCGGAAACTAAGGGTGGGACCCCGAGGTAGTGGCCTCCAAAACAGATGAGGAGCGCTTCCTGGATGACCATGGCCAGGGCGATAGTGGCAATCAGCACAGCAGCCTCGTGCTCTCTTATCGGCTGGATAAAGATCTTGTAGCAGATGACAGAAAGTAGACCGACCGCGAGTACAGACAGGGGCATGGAGGCATAGGGAGACATTCCGAGGTGGTGGAATCCCACATAGATGAAATAAGCGGCCAGCATGTAAAATGCGGTATGGGCAATATTGATAATGCGGGCCACACCAAAGATCAGGGAAAACCCTATTGCAAGAAGTGCATAGACGCTTCCATTGATCAAACCGTTGATGATGATGTTTTGGATCATTTCATGTCAAATGAACGTTGAGGATTGAACATCGGGGAACTGCTCGCAATTCCACGATGTTTACCTTGTGGAAGCGGGTGTTCCCAGAGGCATTCCACTGGGGTTTTGCTTCCTACTTCTTATAATGCGCTACAACCCATGGTGGTATCACATACGGCACGGCGCCCTCATATGTGATATTCTGCCAATTGAGGGGCCAGACGCACTTGTTTGCACCGTTCTGCCACTGAGTCCCTACGGCGGTGACGAATCCGGGGCCCCATGTGACGTCGTGGGTTTTATCAAAAAC
>DREN01000033.1 GCA_011051075.1 Deltaproteobacteria bacterium
ATTTATAGCCTTTAAGATAATGTTTTTGGGGTACACCCATCCATTCCCATAAAGAGAAAACCGAGGTTCATTGAGGTCAGATACTGGTTTCTGGTTTCTGGGTACTGGATGCTGGGTACTGGGTATTGGGTACTGGTCCCGCCCGGGGCGGGACCAGGATCAATCAGATAACACCTCTATGGACAATTTAGAGCCGTGGAATAGCTACCCCAAAATATTTTTCTAAGATAGTATAGCCTATACCATACCCTGGAAAAAGTAAACTCCCGGCCCGTTTGCAACACGGTCAATAACAGTCTCATATCCTGGTTGTCCTCATTTGCACAAGCCTGCATCCCAGGGCCGCACATGAGAAAAGCGCCAGAAACGGGTCCACAAGGTAATCCCAGAGGTTCGTGGACTCCAGCAGGTGGAGGTCGTGGGCCAGAATAGCGGCCATTAAGACCACCGCGAACCTGTTTTTCATCATAAGCAGGAGGAGGGTGACACCACATATTGCCACGAAGAGCCAGGAAAAACCCCACCCGGCCCCGTAAGGGTCGTACCCTCCCATGCCGAGGGCCATGGGGTAGAGTGCCGCCCCCGCGGTCAGGGAGAATATCCAGCAGGTGGTGAGGCCCCTTCTATCTACGAGCCTGAGGCCAGAGGCGGTTTTGGTGACCCTGGTGAGGAGTAAGGCCGTGAGCGGTATGCTGAAATTCGCGTTGAGACTTATGACCCAGCGGCCCAGGGGCAGCCCGCCAACGGGGAAAAGGGTGGCTGATACGGCAATCAGTCCCATGATAAGGGTGGGCCGCCAGCCCCGTGGGTCCCAGCCCATGAGTCGGCCGCCTTCCTGGACCAGGAACAGGAACAGAAGACCTGGAAAAACAAATGAGAAAGCCAGGACCATTATTCCTCGTCCCTCCCTGTCTGCGCGTTTATCCAGGCTTCGTTGAATACCAGATGTTTGATCCTCTTCCTGCGCCACGTATAGATAAGGTGAATGAGTCCGTCCCGGGTGCGTATCATATAGGGGTATGAGTATTCGTGCCCCTGGGAGTTCTCCAAGGTGGCAATTCGTTTCCACTTAAGACCCCGGTAGTTGGAGATGGCCAATCGCAGGTTTTCCCGGTTTTCTCTGCTGTCGTTAAAGGCCAGGAGGATCCGGTGATCGGAGAGAAGAACTCCGTCCACTGCGGAGTCCGGATTGGACAGGCTGAGGGTCCGGGGTTTGGACCAGGTTATGCCCGTATCCTCGGTAACGGCCAGGCCCACGGATTTCACATTGGAGCAGCTTCTGTAAAAGGAGATGGCCTTGCTGGGAGCATAGGCCACCACCGACGGCTGGATAAAGGCTCGACCTCCGGCCATCCTGCTCTTTTTGTACAGGAACGGGGCATCTTTACCCGTTGGCCTGATCCATAGGATTTCCGGGAGCTTGCCAAGGCATTCGTGGTAGATGGGAAGGGCAAAACCACCATTTTGAAGGGACAGGGGCCTGTTTCTGACCAGCTCGCTGATGTTGAAAAAGGGACTCAGGGTGAGTCTGCGGCTGGGGCCCCAGGTGGTTCCGCCGTCCTCTGACACCTTTGAATTGAGAGAACTGCCAGACCATCCACCGGCGCTTATGGTAACGTAGATGAGCCAGATACGGTCTCCCCTATCGGTGAAGACAACGGGGTTCCCCACCTTTTTTACGTACCTGCACAGCTCCCTTGAGGCAGATACCCTGTCCACCACCCTTGTGGGCCTGGACCAGAGGGGAGGGGATCCATGGCTCCTGACAGAGGTAAAGATGGCCACGTCCCGGGCCCCCTCCCTCGTGCCCCCGTACCAGGCGGCCAGCAGTCTCCCGTCAGGGAGTTCGCAGATGGACCCCACGTGGACCATCTCTCTGCCAGGATCGGGGTTTATGAACTCCTCGCGCATAACAGGATGTGCCCCCTCCGAAGGAACGGCCGGGGCATGGATGACGAATCTGTCAGGTACCGGTCCGGTGGAATAAAGCCAGATCAGCATGGGCCATGCGTAAAGGACGAGGGTGACAGGGAAAAGGGTTATGACAAGGCGTTTGCTCATCAGGGTGAACGCGTAAGAGAAACGGTGAACTCCCGCAGCCTCGGCTCGGCAGGGGGAGAAAAAATACAAACTAGCCAGAAGGATAGCACAGTGGATGGGACCTGTCAATATAAAACAGAGAATATCTTGTTGTTTTTATTGATTAAATATATTCCGATTCCAGATAGGTTCCATTGGCCCTGAAAGGTTTTCACCGGAGCGCCGTGGCGGGACAGATGTTCCTTCTCTTTGGTAGATGCTCAGGGGCCGATGGGGTCAGTTCCTCCTGGTGGGATTGAGAGATAGGGGGAGATTTTTCCGAAAATTTTTGACCTGTGCGGATACCCTTAGTCCGTGGGGGCCTCTTTTCCAAAGGCCGCAACAAAATATTCCATCACGACATGGAACGTCCCCTTAGTTGGATTACAGTTTCGGAGCAGGCAGGGACCCGTACATGCGCCAACCAAGTCTCTCTCCTGGGGCTTTCCCGTAGCTTATTTCAAGCGCATACTGCCGTCCCTATGCAACGAGATAGGGTTTTGCGTCCTTTGGAAAAGAGGCCCCCACGGACG
>DREN01000360.1 GCA_011051075.1 Deltaproteobacteria bacterium
AAGATCCTCGTCAAAGAGTCCCACCTCATCTAAGAGCGTTCGCCTGAGCATCACTGCCGAAGGACTTATCAGGCACAGCCTCAACGAAGGCTCAAACACGTCCCCGGAAGGCTTGGCATGTCTCCTCTTCGGATTTACGCGGCGACCGTTTCTTATCCAGAACTCGTCGGTCTGGCAGATCAGGGCCTGGGGATTCCCCATGAAAAACCGGGTCTGCACCGATAGTTTATCAGGCAGCCAGTAGTCGTCGGAATCGAGGAATGCCACAAGGGGGGCGTGTGAGGACCTTATCCCGGTGTTCCTTGCCGCGGAGACCCCCAGGTTGGACGAATGGGTCAAGAGACGAACCTTATCTCCGAACCGGCGCAGGGCATCTCCTGTTCCGTCCGTAGAACCGTCGTTAACCACCACGACCTCATAGTCGGTAAAGGTCTGAAACAGGACCGACGAGATGGCCCTCATCACCTTCTGAGGCCTGTTGAACACAGGAATTATGACGCTTACGGCCGGCATCAGAGGAGGTGCCAGATCAGGGCCAGAAGCCCCGCAAGGATAAAGTTGCTTTCCACAAGGGCCTCCAGGGGGATTCCCGGGTAGAGCCACTGTTTCTCGTAGGCGCCAAGAGAAAGGGACAGGGTAAGGAGGGGGATGAGCATCAGGTAGGAGAAGGGTCCTGCCATCCCTGAAAGGGGGCCCGTAATCAGGACAAGGGCGCTGATGAAGAGGACAACCTTCAGAAACAGCAGGGTTCGCCTTTCACCAAGTGTAATGGGGAGGGTCTCGGCCCCCACCATCAGGTCCCCCTGCACTTGAAAGAGACTGAAGAGAATAGCCCTGGCATAGCTCCACAGAAAGACCACCAGACCGGATATGAGTGCCGGCAAAGGCCTTCCCCCCGCTGTCTCCAACATGGGGACAACCGTTATGACCGCAACCCACGCCAGGGCCTCTGAAAGGCTCCTTGATCCGGGGATATCTTTGATCTTCACAAAACGGTATCGCCGGCGAAACCTCTCCGGAACAAGGGGGATGCTGTAGATGACCCCTAAGAGGCTCAGGGCGCAGAGGGCGATAAGGGTGGAAACCCCCATGATCCAGGAGAGGGCCAGGGCCAGCAAAATGGCGGAGATACCGGTTATATTCAAGAGCACCTTGTGTCTCTCCAGAAAAGCGGCCCGGTCAGGATCGTTATAGGCGCTGGCCCCCTTGTCTAAAAAGCGGTTGAATATGTGCATTGCATAAAGGTAAAGAAAGGTGAGGAGGGGAAAGGCCAGGTCAGGTCTCCTTCCCGCAAGCATTTGCGCGGCACAGGCAAATGAGAAGGCCCCTAAGGCCACCACGAGGTTGCTCAGGACCAGGAACCTGAACACCTGCTTTGACCAGCGCACGGGGAGTATTTCCCTCCGGCTGCTGATCCCCTCTATCTCCTTCATTACGTTTTTGATCATCCAGTGGGGGGTGGACGCACCCGCGGTAAGGCCGACCACCCTCATGCGGGAGAGCTTATCCATGTCCAGGTCCTTTTCGGTCTCCACGTGGAAGGTGGGCAGATCCGCGGCCCTGGATATCTGGGTCAGGCGCCTGGTATTGCCGCTGTGGTATCCCCCCACCACCACCACCGCATCCACCTCTCCCTTGAAGGTCCTGACCTCCTGCTGCCTCTCCTGTGTGGCGTCGCAGATAGTATCGAATATCAGAAGTGCGGGAAAACGTTGTTGGAGGGCATGTACAACACGGCTGAAGTTCCTCTGATTTTGTGTGGTCTGTGCAACCACAAAGGGATTTTTCATTTGGGGAAGCCCTGGTACGTCCTCTTCCCCCTGGATCACATGGACCTCTGTCCTGCTGTAGCCCATGAGACCTATGACCTCGGCATGGTCCCTGTCGCCCACGATTATGGTCTCCCGGCCCTTGCCGGTATGATGCCGGATAATGGCCTGGACCCGGGTCACCCTGGGACATGTGGCATCGATCACCCTGAGGCCTGTCTTTTCGAGCCTCTCGTGCTGTTCAGGCGGGATACCGTGGGCCCTTATCACGATCCGTCCCTGCTCCAGGGACTCAGGATCGTCCGTCACCTCCACCCCCTTTGCAGCCAGGAGGTCAAGGACCTGCTGGTTGTGGATCAGTGGACCGAAGGTGTAGAGGCGGCCCTCCCTCCTGTTGGTCTCCGCCATGACTATCTCCATTGCACGGCGCACGCCCATACAGAATCCGGCTGTCTTTGCCAGTATTACCTTCATCCCTCTCCTGCCCCCGGTCCCTCCCCTTCCAGACCTGTCTTATACGTCCCGCCCCCTGACAGGAGACCGAAATAACGTTCCATGGCATCGATCATTGTATTGGTATCCCTGATCCCTGTAAAGGACCGGCGAAATCGAGTGGCGTAGGGAAGTCCCTTTGTATATCTGAGGAGTAGCCCCCGCATCATTTTTGACGCCCTCTGTTCACCAATCACGCCGCGAAGGAGCGTGAAATGCTCCATGATTACCGCCCTTCTTTCGAAGAGATCGGGCTCCCGCGGCTCAAGGCCCCTTTCAAGGTCCAGGATCTGCCTGAATATCCACGGATTGCCCACGGCGCCCCGGCC
>DREN01000207.1 GCA_011051075.1 Deltaproteobacteria bacterium
CCCAGGATTCTCCCGGACATCCGTAGATGAAATAGGCCCTGGCCAGGATTCCGTACCTGGTGGTCAGCAGAAATGCGTTCCTGATCCGGGAGGCGTTGATATCCTTGTTCAGCAGTTTTCTTATCCTCTCCGACCCGCTTTCAACGCCGAAACTGATCTGGATGCAGCCTGCCCTTCTCATCCAGAGGAGCACCTCCTCATCCACAAGGTTTACATGTGAGATGGCTGCCCATGAAATCCTCAGCCCTTTCTCAATAATGAGCCTGCAGATCTCCTTCACCCTGTCCTTCTTGAGCATGAAGGTGTCGTCTGAGAAGTAGAAGAAGTTCACCCCCCTTTTGTTGAGGAGCGCAAGCTGATCCACAAAGTAGCCGGGAGAGTGGAAACGTACCCTCCGGCCCCAGAATTTTGGAGACCCGCAGAAGGTACAGTTTCCGGGACATCCTCTGGTGGAGGTAACATGCTGGTATGTAAAGTATTTGGATGGAACCGGGAGTCGGTCCAGCTCCTCGATGGGGGCAGGGGTCGGGGTCCTGACGATTCTGTTGTTTTCCCTGAACGCGATACCTGGGATCTTTTCAAATCCCGATTTATCCCCCCTTTCTATCTCCCTTATGAGGTTCAGGAAGGGATATTCCCCTTCTCCCAGCACGCAGAAGTCAACCTGTTTGAAATGGGTAAGGAAATGTTTCCACAGAAAGGTTGCTCCGATCCCGCCGAACACGATGGTTACACGCGGGTCAATCTGCCTGGCAACCTGGGCGACTTCCAGGGCGCCCCAGCGGTTTGCGTGAAATACGGAAAAGCCTATTACGTCCGGTCTTTTCCGGGTCAGAATCTCCCTTACAAGCTTTGGGGTCCGGTTTATCCGGTACCAGTTCATGATTTCGCAATTGTAGTGGTTCTTCCTGAGGAGGGCGCCAACCTGGTAAAGCCCGATGGGCGGTACGCCCACATCTTCTTCGCTGAGTCGCTCTTCCAGGCAGTAGGGGTAGATGAGGAGTATTTTCATTGCGTTATGATTAGCTCTGGAAACTTCTGAAATCTAAGATTCCGGGGATCCACCATCTTCCTACAAAAAGAGGTTGCGGTTGTCAAAGGGGATTTTCCCGCAGGAGGTGGAGTTTTCGATCATAATTGACCCTTGGGTCCCGGAAATGCTAAACAACAGGTGTGAAGCGGTCTTTTTTCAGCCGCTCCTCTGGGTCTCACCAATCACCGGTGTTTACGGGAGGATTTCAGCCATGAAAAACCTGAAAATAGCAGCGGTGTGCATGCATTCTATCCTTGGAGATGTTGACGTTAACCTCCATAAGATCCAGGTCCTGGCCTCAGATGCCGCTGGACAGGGCGCGCACATGGTATGCTTTCCCGAGCTTTCCGTAACCGGCTATGTCCGGGGATCTCCCCGGAACTTCTACACAAGGGCGGAGGCCCTGAGGATCGTGGACCGGCTCATCCGGATGGGGCGGGATATCGGGGTGGTCCTCATGGCCGGGTTCGTAGAGGTGGTTGATGGGGGGGGGCCGTATATCACCCAGACCGTAACAGGCCCGGATGGGCTCATCGGCTTGTACAGAAAGACACATCTGGCACCCACTGAAACCGGGACCTACACTCCGGGACAGGAGATGGGACTTTACCGGACAGGGAGTGTCACCTTTGGGCTGGAGCTCTGCTACGAGGCCCATTTTCCTGAGATAAGCACCACCCTGGCCCTTTCGGGCGCCGAGATAATCTTTATTCCACATGCCTCTCCTAGGGGCCGTCCACGGGAAAAACTGGAGAGCTGGCTGAGACATCTCCCGGCCAGGGCCTTTGACAACGGCCTCTTTGTGGTGGCGTGCAATCAGGTGGGAAAAACCGGCGACGGTCTCATATTTCCAGGGGTTGCGGTGGTGTTGGGGCCTGATGGACGGGTCCTGGCCGAATATACCGGGGAGACCGATTATCTCCTTTTTGCAGAACTCGAGGTTCAGGCCCTCCGGGATGCGAGAGAACACCGAATGAGATACTTCCTCCCGGAGAGGCGGCCTGAACTCTACCGGGCAGACCCTCCCAGGATAAAAAAGGCGCAGGAGATCTCATGATAAATCATAATCTCTCCTGCGCCCGATTTTCTTTCTGGTGGTAAATGGGTTTTTAGACGCAGCCCGTGGGTTTTGGCAGCCCCGCCATCTTACATGCGCCCTTGCCCGGTCCTGATGGGAAAAGCTCGTAGATATACTTGAGCTTGTAGCCGGTGACCTTGGAAAGGATCCTGACCATGGGGGCGATCCCGTTTTTCTTGTAGTACTCCTGGAGGACCTTTACCACCTTGAAATGCTCGTCGGTAAGCTCCTCAATTCCCTCCGTGGTCTTCACGTACCTCATCCACGCCTCGTTCCAGTTGTTGAAATCGTCGATGAACCCATCCTCATCAACATTGTAGGTGTTTCCCTCAAACTCTACTGTCGGCATGCCTCATAACCTCCCTTGCTTAAATTATGTTCTCCATTTACACTTTCATGGAACCCCAGGCAAATAAGCTCCCCCGGGCTTTGTCGGCCCTGCACAGCACAGGGACCAGCGGACGCC
>DREN01000431.1 GCA_011051075.1 Deltaproteobacteria bacterium
CTCCGGTGTAACATCGTTCTCAAACCTCTTGCTCGTCTCCGGCATATTGATGTGAACAGCCCTTGTCTCCAGGATTCGGTGGACCCCTTCGTTGGTGCCGATGACCGTTGGCCCAAAGATGGAGTAGTAGACAGTATCCTTATATGCCCCCCGGTCTGGGAACAAAACTCTGGGCACCTTTGCCCCCTTCTCAAATCGGTGAAGCAGGATGTCATCAGTTTGGTTCTTTTCCGCCTTTTGCCAGATGTCTCGCACATCAAAGAAGATGGACGCTTGAAAGTTATGGGCAATCCTCACCAGATAAGCACCCCGCAGGGATTCAACATGGATACCACGATAGGCAACATGGATCATTCCCTTCCCGGTACGGCTCTTCCCGCGCTCGGGCACGGCAAACAGACAGATAATAGGAGAATACTGAACGGCCTCCAAAAGGTAGGTGTGAAAGTCCCAGGCGACGATGAGATCATAGTATCCTTCACCTGGAAGCTCTGAAATCTTCTTATGGTAGGTTAAGAGATCGTCGTAAAGGACTCCATCCAACTCCTGGATGGGAATCCGTTCTTGAAGCTTATAGAATTTGAGTACTTCCTCACCTCTGGGAAGAAGCCAGGGTATCTGCTCCTTAGGAGGCGGGATATAGAGGACGCCTTCCCTTTCAATCTGAGGCAGGATGGAGAGGCTGTCCCCCTCTTTGACAAGAAAGGCGGGACTGCCATTATCCACTAGGTCCACCAGCCCGTCAAAGAGGGCGGTGTAGACAGGCTCGGTATCGGGGTTGGAGGACCGGGTGTTTCTTAAGTCGCTTCCCGTCTTCCGATGTTTGTTTATTAGATCCCTATACCCTTCTATGTCTTCTTTCTTCAGCTTAAAGCGAGGTTTGATCTCATAGCTTAAATACGCCTCTGCCTTTGCCTTCTCCATTCGGGCAAGTTTCTTTAAGACGGGCTCAAGCCGTTGTGGGAGGTCGGTCTTGTCCGTATCGGGAGGGATGAGGCTCAGTTCGTATTTGATGATGTCTTTGGCGGATGCAACAAGGTTTTCAAAATCTTCTTTGGGATGGTCTTTGAGGTAATCGTTAAGGTCAAGTCCTTCGGGTAATGAAACAATCCTTGCCCGCTCTCCGATCACCCCTCCGATCTTGAGAGCCCCTTCCTCTCCGGCCCTGTCTCCGTCAAGACAGAGATAGACTGTCTCACAGCGGGAGAATTTGGGCAGATATTCCGGTTTGAAATTGGATGAGCCTAAAACGGCGACAGCCGGATAGCCGGCTTGCACAGCGGAGAGGCAGTCAGGTATCCCCTCGGTGATATAGACCGCTCTATTGGACAGGGCGTCCTCGTTGTAGAGGTAGCGGACCTCCCCCGGAAGGTGTAGGTATTTCGGTTCTTGCCCGTCCAGGCTTCGGCTTGAGATGTGGACAGCCCTTCCCCGCTTGAGGTTGGGGAAGATAACACGACGGTAAAAGTAATCCCTGACGCCCTCCCCCTCCTTTTTTTTGAGCACTCCGGCCTTGAGGCAAAGGTCTAATCGAAATCTGCACTCCTCTATCAAGTGCCCCCACAACTTCCCATTGGCGTAGCCGATCTGAAAGCGTGAGATGGTCTCCTCGGTAAAGCCCCTCTCTTTGAGGTAGTTCCTGACCTCTTGGGTAAGGTTCTGGTGGTAAAACATGGCGGTCTCGGTGAGGATGTCTTCAATCGTCCTAACCTCTGCAATGCGTTGCCGGTCCTCTGGAGTTAGGACGGTGAGGGGGGTACCCGCTTGATTAGCAAGCTCAGATAAAACCTCCATAAAGGGCTTGTTCTCATAAAGCTCAAGAAACCTGAAAACGTCTCCTCCGGTCCCGCACCCAAAACAGTGGAAATACTGACCCCTGGGGTTCACGGAAAAACTTGGAGTCTTCTCCTGGTGAAAGGGGCACAGAGCTTTATTATGACGGTCAAGTGCGATGCGCTGACCGATGACCTGAACAATGTCGGTCTGTTCCCCGACCCTCTCGATGAGGTCTCTGAACTCAATATCTTTCATGCTGGGCGGTCTCCTGCGGAGAGCGGGCATTCTGAGTCTTTGGCATCTAATTGCGATTCCAAGGCGGATAACCTGTTTTCAATGTCATCCGTCTCAATGGCTCGAAGCAAAACTTGAGAAACGTACGCCAATGCCTTGCCGCGCTGCTCGGACATAGTGCCCTCGTAGATTTCATTGAGAATCCGACCCAAAAACCGGCGTATTTGGCGTGGATTGTTCAATCTCATTGGGCGTTTCCTCTGAAATAATGAAGGGAATCCCTCCTATCCCCCCATGGGCGACGGACTCCCGCTTTTAAGGCGGCCGAGAGCCAATACCAAATCTGCGAAGGTCACCCCTTCGGCTTTCATGTCATCGAGGGTAGCTTTAGAAAGCCACCTTTCCAAGTCCAGTTGTTCTTCCCCGGTAAGTGATTCCGGGTCTTTAATCAGCTTTCGTACCCTTTCCGCTATGGTGACTTGTTCCTGAGCTGTTCTTTTTAGATAGAGCTCCTCGATGCGTTTCAGGCGATACTTCAGTACCATGACTACCTCATGAAGC
>DREN01000074.1 GCA_011051075.1 Deltaproteobacteria bacterium
CCTATATTCCACTAATGCGGCGGAGATTGTCCTGCCTCTGGAAGATGAGGATTTATTCTGGTTCAGTGTGCCGGGTTTCACTTCCGGTAATGGTCCCGGTTCGGACGTGACGGTCCGGGCCCGTGTTGCAGGACAGGACATGTCATGGCCCGGAAAGGTAGTCCGGGCCGAAGGGAAACTGGATGAGCGGACAAGGATGATTAACGTGGTTGTACGGGTGAAGAAACCTTATGCAAAAAAACCGCCGTTGGCCGCGGGTCTCTTTGTCACGGTTGATATTGAAGGCCGCACCCTGCCCAAGGCAGCGGTTATCCCCCGTTCTGCCCTGCATCAGGGCCATGTGGTATGGGTTGTGGATAATAACGGTCTGCTGCATTTCCGGAAGGTGGGTGTGGCCAGGATTCAGGGAGATGGCGTTCTAATTAAGGCCGGTCTCAAAGATGGGGAAATGATTGTCACATCCCCGCTCAAGGCGGTCTCAGACGGCATGATTGTGAGGACTGTACCGGTTAAGGAGGAAAACGGCTCATGAAAGGCATGGTAGCCTGGTTCACGGAAAATCATGTGGCCGCCAACCTGTTGATGATCTTTTTGTTGCTTGCAGGGGCAGTCACGGGTCTGACCATGAAATTAGAGGTTTTTCCCGAGTTTTCTTTGGACCGTATTACCATCACAACAGAATATATAGGCGCGTCCCCTGCCGAGGTGGAGGAGGCCATCATCCGCAGGATCGAGGAAAAGGTGGCAGGGCTTGCCGGAATAAAGCGGATCGATTCCACGGCCAGGGAAGGATTCGGTACTGTAATCATAGAGGTTATGAAGGACTGGGACCTGAAGGCTCTTTTAGATGAGGTAAAGGCCGAGGTGGACCGGATCACCACGTTTCCGAAAGAGGCGGAAGAGCCTGTGGTCCGGGAGGTGACCAGGCGAAGCCAGGTGATCAGCCTTGCCGTGTACGGGGATGCGCCCGAGGCGACCATCAAACACTTAGCGGAAAAGCTCAAGGACGAGATCACTAATCTGCCGGGTATTACCTTAGCCGAGCTTTTTGGCGTGCGCCAGGGCGAAATCCACGTGGAAATCTCTGAAAAGACCCTGCGTCGGTACGGGCTTACCCTGAGTAAGGTGGCCGATGCCGTGAGAGGGGCCAGCCTGGACCTTCCTGCCGGCAATGTCAAAACAGCAGGCGGGGAGATCCTGATACGGACCAAGGGACGGCGCTATTATGCCGAAGACTACCGGGACGTGGCCGTAATTACCCGGCCTGACGGCAGCAAGGTCACTTTAGGACAGATCGCTCAATTGAGCGACGGGTTCGAGGACGTGGATCTTTATGCCCGGTTCCAGGGAAAGCCGGCCGCTGTGATCCAGGTTTTCAGGGTGGCAGATCAAAATGCCCTTACGGTCGCTGATACGGTCAAAAAATATGCGGAGGAGGTCAGAGTCAGGCTCCCTGCCGGGGTGGATGTCGGATTATATCAGGACATGTCCAAGATATTGCGGAGCCGTATTAACCTGTTGTTAAAGAACATGGGCTTTGGCCTTATTTTAGTGAGTATCCTCCTCGGATTATTTTTAAACCTGCGATTGGCCTTCTGGGTTACCCTTGGGATTCCTATCTCCTTTTTAGCGGGGCTGTGGATTTTGCCCAACTTTGATGTGTCCATCAACATGATCTCCCTGTTCGCCTTTATTATGGTTTTGGGTATTGTGGTGGATGACGCCATTATCGTGGGCGAGAATATCTTTCGCAAGCAGGAGGAGGGTCTTGACCCTGTTAATGCCTCGGTGGAAGGCACGATAGAGGTGGGGAGGCCAGTGATTTTTGCCGTCCTTACAACGATAGTGGCCTTCTGGCCCCTTCTGTTGGGGGGCGGCACCATGGGCAAGATAATGAGCAACATACCCGTGGTGGTGATCCTGGTTTTGTTAGGCTCTTTAGTTGAGTCCCTTACGATTTTGCCCGCCCATTTGGCCGCAAGCAAGCGTCGTGAGCTGGGCCTGAAGAGAGGGCCCAAGAAGGAAAAACTCATGGCACGCTGGCTGAAATCGATTATCAGGGGTCCTTACGCCAGGCTGGTGAATTTCTGCGTGACATGGCGTTACGCCACGGTGGCCTTCGGTATTGCAGTACTCCTGTTGAGCCTGGGGATATGGAAGGGCGGATTGATCAAGTTTACTTTTTTCCCCAGGGTGGAGAGTGATGTCATGGTCTGCTCCCTGACCATGCCCGCAGGAACCCCGTCAGCACGCACCGTGGATGTAGTCGCCCATCTGGAACAATCCGCAAAACAGGCATTGGACGAAATGGACAGGCAGCGTCCCAAGGGCGCTCTCCCTCTTTTTGAATACAGCGTGGCCCTGGTCGGGATTCACTCGCGTGGACACGGCCCTGCTGCCGGTGGTTCACAGATGGGGGGGCATCTGGGGCAGGTCTTTATCCAGATTCTGGAAGGGGAGAGACGAGACGTCAGCGCCATGCAACTTGTGAAGTTATGGCGCAAAGAGGTGGGTCTTATACCGGATGTGGAATCAATCACCTTTCAGAGTGAGCTGTTCAGTGC
>DREN01000132.1 GCA_011051075.1 Deltaproteobacteria bacterium
CTGAACAGGGGAAAAGGCCGAGCCGAAGCCTGAAAGATAGGGCTCGTCCATGAAAATAACCGGCCTTTTCCCTGATCTTTCAAGCTGCCTCACCTGCCACAGGGCCTTAATAGCCAGGCCCCTTACCATGGCCCCTGAAAGCTCCGGATCGTGGAGGATCGGCTTCCCATCCAGGTCCTTAATCCCGGCCGTAAACGTCAGGGGACCCACGGTCTGTCCCTTGATAAAAGGGCCGCAATCCACCTCACTGGCCTCAATAAGTTCCAGGAGGGAGTAAAGACCGGGGGCATAATCCCTGGTCACGGAGAAACGCTCAAGATCCCCTGCCAGGTAGGATTCGTAAAACTCCACAAGGCCTTTCTCCCTATCCCCTGAGCCGGAAACAACCAGGGACCTCTCTCTGACCTCCAGGAGGGGAAGGCCCTCGCTGTACTGGACGCTCATATCCTCCAGGTGGCTTCTTCTCACAAACTGGGGCCAGAAGGGCATGAGAGGGGTCATCTCCGCCATCTCCCGGCAGGTGGGCTCCAGATCCAGAAACGGCACACTCCCTATGCCCGTCGCCATGAAATTAAAGTCAATCCGTTCCTCAGGCATGTCCTATCTCTCTGATCCTGGGGAGCCATCTTTCAAGGATATTGATCATCTCTTCGGTCCGGATCCGCGCGGCATCTTCATCTCCGCCCGAGCCCCTTCCGCCACCGGCCAGATCCCTGAGTTCGGCCAGGCGTCTGATGGAGTCCATGTCGTCGGGGTTCTCCTCCACCACCTTTTCATAGGCGTTCACGGCCGCGCTCAGATTCCCCTGTTCGTAGTAGAGTTCGGCAATGGTGGGAGAGGCGAACTCAACCAGGTCTTCTCCGCTTCCTTCTGCCGCGGGAGAGGGTACTTTCCCCTCCTTCTCTTCCAGCTCAAGAGGGGCCTCTTCCTCAACAGGCCCGGCCCCTATCCCTTCAAGAAGCCTGAGTGCCCCAGGATCGTCAGGATTATGGGCCAGATATAGACCGAGCGCATGAGACGCCTCTTTTACCCTCCCCTGTCTGGCGTAAATCTCTCCAAGCAGCCTGTAGCAAGGGACCATGGCCTCAATCATCTCCATGGCCTTTTCCAGTTCAGACTCTGCCAAGCCGATAAATCCCATTTCCATGCAGGATTCCGACATGAGGAGCCTCAGACCGATATGGTCGGGATAGACCCGACGAAACCTAATACACTCCTTTACGACCTCGGCTGACCGTCCCTCACTTTTCATCTCCTGAAGGATCGTATAAACGGAGTCTGCCGAGGGACCATGGTTAAGAATCCCGTGGATAAGCCTATCTATTTCCCCCATTTCCCGCGCTCCTCTCCGGTGCAGTCTTTGAGTTCTTATCCTTGTCAGCGGCAGACACCCTGCCCTTTTCTTGGGTCTCCTCCCTGCTGAACCTGAAAACAACCTCATCTTTCCCGATAAGATTAAGCCTTCTCCTGGCCACGGACTCAAGGTATTTCATGTCGGTGCGGAGAAGTTTGACCTCGTCGAGGAGGGCCTGGTTTTCCTCTGCAAGCCTGTGTATCCTTTCAAGGCAGGACTGGCGCTCAGCGTCGCTCCGAAAAAGGCCGGCAATGCCCCCTTGCCCAAACCAAAGCCAGGCGACGCTGACAAAGACCAGACAGATGGCGATCAAAGGAGCCTTCAATAATCTTTTGATACTCGGCTTCAAACCAGCCCCTCCCTACAGGTTGGTTCTCAAACTCCGGTCTCCCGCTGGTCTCGCCATACCCGAACAAGGGCGTTTAAGGCGGTCAACCGCTCTTGATCGGAGGAAATACCCGAGTCCTGGAGATCATTGGCAAGTATAGATGCACGGCATCTCTATTTCAACGAAAACCATCCTCCCATACGGATTATCCGGCCCGGCACATTTCCTGCGGGCCCCTCTGGCAGCCCCAGGACTCATGCGCTGACTCCCCTTCCACGGTTCTCGGCCATCAGCACCGCCATCCTGATGGCCTCCTTGAGGCTCGACGGATCGGCCCTGCCTGTTCCTGCAATATCATAGGCAGTGCCGTGGTCCACCGATGTCCTTATGATCGGAAGGCCGAGGGTAATGTTCACTGCGTCGGAAAAGTGGAGGAGTTTAAGGGGGATCAGGCCCTGATCGTGGTACATGGCCACCACCGCGTCATATGGACCTGAGGCCGCTTTGTAAAAGAGGGTATCTGCCGGAAACGGCCCCTCAACCATCAGTCCGTCCAACGCAGCCCTCTGAACCGCCGGTCCTATAATATCCCTCTCCTCCCATCCGAACAGACCGTCCTCACCCGCGTGGGGGTTAAGGGCCGCCACGGCCAGCCGGGGATCTATTAATCCAAAATCACGCCTCAGGGCCTCAGCCGTGATGGAGATGGTCTTGTATACCATATGGGTGTCAAGGATCTTCGGAACCTGCTTCAGGGCGCAGTGAATGGTCACGAGGGCAACGCGGAGCCGCTCTCCGGCCAGCATCATTACGTAGTCGCGGGTGCCGGTCAGGTGGGAGATCAACTGGGTGTGGCCCTCGTATCTGTACCCGGCC
>DREN01000129.1 GCA_011051075.1 Deltaproteobacteria bacterium
ATGACCGCGGATCAGGCAGTAAAGGCGGCCCTCGCAATCAACCCCAAGCTGGCCATCCCCATGCACTACGGGGCCATCGTGGGAGGGGCAGAGGACGCGGAGACGTTCAGACAGGCCCTGGAGGGGAAGGTGGAGGTTCTGGTCCTGGAGAAGGGTTGAGACAGTGAAGAGGGGAACAGCCTCCGCTCCCGACAGTCCCATATAAGGTCTTCCGTGGCCGCGTCGGTTCTCAGGGGTGGACGCGCCCGTGACTGTGGAGCCAGTCAGCCCGCCGGCCTGAGGGCGCAGCATATCCCCTTGAGGTTTGGGGTGCCGAACTCCTTCCCTACCCTGTCAACGGAGGTGAGGATGTTCAGGTTGGCCTTTGCCCAGTTATCCTCTGAGGTTATATCTTCTTCCGGGAACCACCAGCCGTATGAGGCGTTGACGACCCGGGGGTGAATCTCCCCGGTGAGACGAACCCTCTGGGTGATCTCCCCCTTCTTTGTGGCGATGACCACCAGGTCACCCTCCCTGATATTCAGGGCCGAGGCTGTCTCCGGGTGGATCTCCACCACCGGTTCAGGGCTCTTCTTTCTCAGTTTTTCGATCCATCTGTAAGAGGAGTGCATGTAGTAGGGGTTCTTGGAACTTGTCAGTACAAAGGGATAGGCAGGGTCATCCTCCTCCGGAAGACCGGTGAACTCGGGCAGGGGTCTGAGCCCGAACTTCTCCGCTGTGCTGAGGTAGAGTTCCACCTTTCCGGTGGGCGTCCTGAAACCCCTGGACTCGTACTTCCTGAACCTGGCATCGCCCTTCAGATGGCCCTTTTCTGCGAACTCGGGGTAGCTCAGACCGCTCGGTTCGAGCAGGGCGTTCAGGAGGTCGTCAGGATCATCGTACCAGTACTCCTCCGGGGTCATGGCACGGCCCAGGTCGTTCAGTATGCCGATGTCCGACCGGCACTCCCCCGGCGGATCCACTATCTTTGGCCGGGCCAGGATATACCCGTGGCCTAAGCCGTAATGGCCTATGTCGTTGAACTCAAACTGGGTGGCGGCGGGGAGGACAATATCCGCCAGCGAGGCCGTGGGTGTCATGAAGATATCGGCCACGACCAGGAAATCGAGGTTATTCAATGCCTTAAAGGTCATGCGGCTGTCCGCGTAGGCCAGGAGGGGGTTGGAGCACTGCACATAGGCGCCCCTGACCGGGTAGGGGTCCTCCTCGATGATCGCCTTCCTCAGAAAGGCGGGAGGCACTGTCATGAGTTTGGGGATGGTGTGATGATGGGTGTGGATCATCTCCTTCCACTTTGTGGGGAACAGATCGGCCCGGACGAACTTCCCCAGGGGTAGGATCCTGGGCTCGTTTGCCTGCACGTTCCCTCCTGGTACATCCAGGTTCCCGCATATGGCCATGAGAGAGGTGAGGGCCCTTGCCGTATCAAAGGCGCTCATATGTTGTTCTATGGCGTTTCCCCACTGGATTGCGGCCGGTCGGGACCTGGCGTACACACGTGCTGCCTCCCGGATGAGGTCCGGCTCTACCCAGGTAATTTCCCTCATCTTTTCAGGTGGATAGTCCTTCACATGACGGGCAAGCTCCTCAAACCCGTGGGTCCTGTTTTCAACAAAGTCCCTGTCAAAAAGCCCCTCTTCAATAATCACGTTCAAAAAGGCCAGGGCCAGGGCGTTGTCTGTGCCCGGTCTCAGCCGGAGCCATAACCTGGCCTTGCCGGCCAGCCGGGTTCTCCTGGGATCAACCACTATCAACTCCGTGCCCTCTTTGACCTGGTCCAAAAGGAGGCTCGATATCTCACCCTCCTCGTTGGTGCTGGTAAGGTTGCTCCCCCATACGAGCACGAGTCTGCTGGGATGGTGAAAATCGGCCACAGGGTAGAACCCGCAGGTGTGAAGCCCTGTAACCTCCCTTGGGGCATGGCACACGTCCTGGACAGAGACCACGTTGGGGGAGCCAAAGGTGTTGGCCAGTCGGATCAGCACAAAATGCTCTATCCCCTTTGGCATCCCCTGGCAGAAGGCCACCCCCCTTGCGCCAAAACGTTCCTTGATTTTTGCAAAGTTTTCAGCAACGGTCCTGATGGCGTCTGACCAGGAGATCCTCTCCCAGCGGCCCTCTCCCCGTTCCCCCACCCGCCTGAGGGGATGTTTAAGCCGGTCGGGATGTGTGAGCCGGTCAGGGGAGGCCAGACCCTTGGGACAGATATAGCCCCTGTTGAGGAGACCGTCCCTGTCTCCCTTTACCCGGACGATGGCATTATCCTTCACTCCCACCAGTATGCCGCATCCACCATGGTCCATGCGTGCGCAGTGTGTCCTTACCCACTTAATATCATTTGCCATTCCTTCTACCGTCCTTAACAAAACAGTCTTGGGTTGTACCGGCCTGACACCCCCCATTTGCCTTACGTTTTTTCAATCGACAATCAACAATCGTCAATAATCAATCACAAGAGGCAATCCATAAGGATCTCAGCTATATCCCTGACTACCAGCCTATCTTCCAGCCCCTCGGCATTAACCGCATCACCAAGCATCCTGGCGC
>DREN01000227.1 GCA_011051075.1 Deltaproteobacteria bacterium
AAGAGGTGGCACGGGACAACGACATAGCGTTATAGGATGTGGATCAGGAAAGAAAAACGGGCGGCCCCGCAAACGGGGCGCGCCCACCTCATTTTGCTCGGGGGAATGCTGGTCCTGGTCATTATTATAGCAACCGGCATGGGCTATATGCGCATCTCCGCCGGTGATGTAATAAGAATCATCTTTTCCGGGGTCAGCGGAAACCATGGCCTTATTGCGGGAATCAACAAGGTCTTTCCCTATGTGGTGTGGGACGTCAGACTGCCGCGCGTTCTGACGGCCGCAGTCGTCGGGGCGGGACTCTCTTTGGCGGGGGTGGTATTTCAGGGCATCCTGCTCAATCCCCTGGCCGACCCGTACACCCTGGGCATATCCGCGGGCGCCGCTTTCGGGGCCTCCATTGCCCTGCTCCTGGACATCGGGTCTCTCGGGATCTATTCGGTGCCGCTTTTTGCCTTTTCGGGAGCGGTGGCAACCCTTTTTGCGGTGATGGCCTTATCTACCTCGGGCGGGACAATCTCTTCCAATAATCTCATATTATCAGGGATTATCGTGGCGGCAATCCTGTCGGCGGGCATAAGCTTCATTAAATATGTGGCGGACGAGCAGGTTTCGATCATCATTTTCTGGCTGATGGGAAGTTTCGGTTCAAAGACCTGGGTGGACGTCTTCATAACATTCTCCTTTGTCTTCATCGGATTCATTATCTGCATTTTCTTCGCGCGGGACCTCAATATCATGTCCCTGGGTGACCGATCCGCATCCTCGCTGGGTATCAACCCGAACAGGACAAGGCTCACACTCCTGGTAACGGCATCAATGATCACGGCTGTCTGTGTATCGGTATCCGGGATCATCGGATTTGTCGGCCTGATCATCCCGCACCTGATGCGCTTTATTGTGGGATCCGACAGCAGAAGACTGGTCCCTGCCTCGGCCCTGGCAGGCGCCATCCTGCTCCTGTCGGCGGACACTGTCACCAGGGCGGTTCTGCCCACAGAGATACCCATCGGGGTGCTGACCGCTCTCATTGGCGGACCCTTTTTCTGCTATATTTTTAAGAAGCGGCAAACGGCGGTGCAAAGTGGGTAAAGACCTCATTTTCGAGATGGAAAATTTGAGTTTCCACTATGGCCGGACCAGGGCCGTGGACAACCTTGCTTTGACCTTGTCGTCCGGTTGTTTCTGGGGGTTGCTTGGACCCAACGGATGCGGCAAGTCCACCCTTCTCGACCTGATGGCGCGCTGCAAGACACCTCAGGCGGGGCTCATAAAATACCGGGGGAAGGAGATGAGGCATTATGGGGGGAAGGAACTCGCAAAAGAGATAGCCTTGGTCCCACAGGACTTCTATGTCAACTTTCCCTTCACGGTAGAGGAGATTCTCCTTATGGGAAGGCATCCCTACATACCGAGGTTTGCGTCTCCTTCCAGTGATGATTTGCAAATCGTGGATCAGGTGATGGAAGTTTTGAAGATTGCAAAGTTCAGACACAACTATATCACCGAATTGAGCGGCGGCGAAAAACAACGGGTCATCTTCGCACGGGCGTTGGCCCAGGACACCCCGGTTGTGCTGTTGGATGAGGCCACCTCGAACATGGACATCAGGCATACCCTGGACATCCTGGACATTGTGGCCGGGGATGTGGAGACCGGGGGAAAAACCGTCATTGCCGCGCTTCATAACCTGAACCTGGCCGCAACCTATTGTGACAAGCTTGTCTTCATGAAATCCGGCAGGGTGGTTTCCCGGGGGGACCGGGATCAGGTACTGACCGAGGAAACCCTTTATGAGGTTTTTGGAATCGAGAGTCGTGTTTATTTTGATGAATACGTCGGATCAAGACAGGTGGCATTCAGGAGAAGAAGGCCATGAGGAGAAAAATCATACAAACGCTGGTTCTGGCGCTGGCCCTGATGAGTATGACAGGGGGTGTTTCCGTTTCATCCACACGGGCGGGAACAAGGAAATTTGTCGATCGATCCGGAACCGGGATCGTCGTCCAGAAGCCTTTTCATCGGATCATTTCCCTTTACGGGGCCCATACGGAAAACCTTTTTTCCCTCGGCCTTGGGCGGGAAATCATCGGCGTTTCAAGGAATGAGGCGTATCCTCCCCGGGCCATGACAAAACCGGTGTTCAGTTATCATGACGATGCGGAGAAATTTCTGGCGGCAAAGCCCGATCTGGTCCTGATCCGCCCGATGATCGCGCGCGGGTACCAAAACCTGGTGGCCAAGCTCCGCCGGGCCGGCGTTATGGTTGTATCACTGCAGCCGAGAACCATCAAAGAGGTCTATTCGTACTGGAAAAATCTCGGACTTCTGACCGGAAGGGAAACGCAGGCCGAGGCCATGATAAAGCAATTCAAGAGAGGGATCGGGAAAATCCGTTCTCTTGTAAAGGGCATCCCCATTGCAAAGAGAAAGAGGGTCTATTTCGAAGCGATTCACAGCAAGATGAGGACCTTTTCGCCCTCTTCCATTGCCATGTTCGCCCTGAGGACCGCCGGGGGCGTCAATGTGGCGGAAGACGCCC
>DREN01000053.1 GCA_011051075.1 Deltaproteobacteria bacterium
ATATTTCCCGTGAGGAGTGCGATGAGTGGTCCTTTCACAGTCATCGGAAGGCCTGTGGTGCCATTGAGGCGGGGAGGTTCGATGATGAGATCGTTCCGGTACAGGTTTCAGGGCCGAAAGGCGGGGGGGGGTTGATGGATCGTGATGAAAACCCCCGGCCAGACACGACCCTTGAGAAACTCGCGAAACTCAGGCCGGTCCTTGGCGGGGTGTGCACGGCGGGCAACTCCTCTACGGAAAACGACGGGGCCGCGGCCGTGGTGGTCACATCAAGGGAGACGGCCCTCAGGCTGGGAGTGGAACCTCTGGCCGTCCTGAGATCCTTTGCCGTGGTGGGCGACGATCCCAGGCGGGCCTATAAAACGGTTCCCGTGGCAGTGGAAAAGGCCTTGAAAAAGGCCGGGCTCTCCATGGATCAGTTGGATCTGATCGAGATACAGGAGGCCTTTGCGGCCCAGGTCCTGGCGGATTTGAAGGAGATGGGAGTAGGCCCCGGGGATTACGCCAGGGTGAACGTGAACGGTTCGGGAATCTCCCTGGGCCATCCCATTGCCTGTACGGGCACCAGGGTGCTGACAACCCTGCTTCATGAAATGCGCAGACGAAGGGTTCGATACGGCCTGGAGTGTATCTGTGGGGGTGGCGGCCTCGGGATAGCCGCGGTCTTTGAAAGGACTTAAAGGGGAGGAGTTGAGATTGGAAAAGAACTTGAACAAGGTGGTTGTGATCGACGCGGTCCGTACACCCTTTGGCCGGGCCGGAGAAAAGGGGATATTCTGGAAGACCAGGGCAGACGACCTGATCGTTGGCCTCTTGAAGGCCCTGATGGAACGAAACCCCCGAATAACTCCGGATATGATCGAGGACAATATCTGGGGGGTTACCAATCAGGTGAAGGAGCAGGGGGGGACCATCGGGAGAGTGGTATCGATGCTGGCCGGCTGGGGATATGGGATCCCGGGGTGTTCAATAGACCGTATGTGTGCAGGGGGGCTTACTGCCATCGGATTCGGCACCGCCTATATCGCCTCTGGCATGGCCGACTGCCTTATCGCTGGAGGGGTCGAGCATATGGGGCACCTCCCCATGGGGTTTATGCGGGATCCACACCCCAGGGCGGAAGAGGTCATGGGCGGACCATCTGCCTTTAATATGGGGATGACCGCAGAAAATATCCACGAGCGCTTCCCTGAATTCACCAGGGAGATGGCGGACAGATACGCTGCCCAGTGCCAGGCCAAGGCCGACAGGGCCATAAAGTCGGGAAAAATGAAAGAGATGATTATTCCCATTGAGGTGGAACTGGCGGACGGAACCGTTACGGTTGTGGACAGGGATCAGCCTCCAAGGCCCGATACCACTGTGGAGGGATTGAGAGGGCTTAAAACGCCTTTCAGGGAGAACGGTAATGTGACCGCGGGCAATGCGTCAGGGCTCAATGATGGGGCTACCGCCGTGATCCTCATGAGCGAGGCCAGGGCAAGGGAGCTGGGCGTCAGGCCTTTGATGAGGTGGGTGGCTACGGCAGTGGCGGCAGTGGACCCGACCGTCATGGGGATAGCACCGGTGCCGGCCACTCAGAAGGCCCTCAAGAAGGCCGGGCTGGCCATGGAAGAGATGGACATAGTGGAGCTGAACGAGGCCTTTGCAGTGCAGGCCCTTTACTGCCTGGACCGTCTCGGTTTGAAATGGGATGACCCGAGGGTAAACAAATGGGGAGGATCGATTGCCTACGGTCATCCTCTGGCCGCATCAGGCCCGCGCCTTGTGGCATTTTTGGCCGGGCTATTCAAGGAAAATCCCGTTGCCAAATACGGACTGTCCACCATGTGCGTAGGCCGCGGGCAGGGGTACTCCATGATCTGGGAAAATCTCTTGAGAAAATAGGGGGGTTAGGGGATAGCGACATGAAATTGGAAAACATCGTTTTGGACAAGAAAGGGCATGTCAGTATCGTAACCTTTGACCATCCTCCGGCCAATGCCTGGGACCTCGCCACTGTCGAGGAGTTTGAAAAGGCCGTGGATTCGGTGGAAGAGGACAGGGACACGAGGGTGGTAATCCTTACGGGGGCCGGGGACCGGTGTTTTTCCGCGGGCTTTGACGTAAAGGACGCGGCCAATGCCGCCCGTATCAGCCCCAGGGCAAGGGCACTCTGGAGACGAATCCACCGATTTCCCAAGCCGGTTATTGCGGCCATCAACGGGTATGCCCTGGGAGGGGGGCTGGAGCTTGCCATGTGCTGTCATTTCAGGATCATGAAGGATGCTCCAGAGGTCAAGGTTGGTCTTACAGAGCTTAACCTGGGCATCATCCCCGGCTGGGGAGGCACCCAGCGGCTGCTGCAGCTCGTTGGCCGGGATAGGGCCCTGGAGATGATCCTTTTAAGCATGAAGGTCGGTGCCCGGGAGGCCCTCGAGATCGGGCTGGTGAACCGGATCTCTCCTCCTGAAAAACTGATGGACCATGCCCTTGAACTGGCAGGGGAGCTTGCCCAAAGGCCTCCCATTGCCGTAACCTGCGTGTTGAGGG
>DREN01000186.1 GCA_011051075.1 Deltaproteobacteria bacterium
ATCCTTTTGTGCTGTTGATGAACGTATTCAATTTTGGAGCGATCTCCCTAATCCCGCCCTGCGGGACTACTTTCCAATTTCAAGTTTCAAACCGTGAACGGCTGCCCATAAAATAACTTCAATATCCTTTTGCAGCCATGGAATACCCCTCAAAAGGCCGGGACCAAGAGCGCGCATCCGGTCGTGTTGCGGCTGGTGGTTTCATGCGTGAAGCCAGGTAAGGACTAAGGGTCAGCCCGATACCGGACATATATTCCACGATAGAATAGTCTATGATATAATAAATTGCAAATAAAATTCACTGGGCCCGTGCTGCCTGTTGCACAGGTGGGGATGAGTGTGCTATGAGCATAATCTCCCCATGGAACCCGGCACCACAGGGAGATAAGGTCTTGTCACTTCCCTTTGTCATATCCGTCCCACACTGCTCAGGAAAAATACCTGAACAGATGCGCACCGTCCTTGCCCTGAGCGACCTTGAGATCAGAGACTCAACCGATCTGGGCACCAGGGAGATCTTCGCCTCCCTTGAGGCGGAATATGTCCTTTGCGCCAGGTGGAGCAGGCTGGTGGTGGACCTGAACAGGGATCCACGACGCCTGGACAGCAAGGGGGTAATACCCCTTGTGGACTATTTCGGGCGTCCGGTCTATCTCGGAGATTCCCTGCCGGACCAGAGGGAAGCCGAGGAACGTCTCCGGAACTACTACCGGCCCTATCACAACATCCTGAAAGAGGCCTTGGCCCGGCCCCGCGTAAGGGGACTGATCGACTGTCACTCCCTCACCGGAACAGGTCCTCCCATGGCCCCTGATGCGGGGAGGAAGAGAAGGGATGTGGTGCTCAGCAACAACGGCGATCAGGACGGAAACACGGCCCCAGGTATGGGTCCGGTTACCTGTGCTCCGGAACTGTTGGACCGCGTGAAAAATAGTTTCCTCAGGGCGGGATTCTCCGTCTCCATAAACGCCCCCTACACCGGGGGTTTTATTGTGACCCACTACGCACATGAATTTGCCCACAAGGGAAAATTCGCCTTCCAGATCGAGATCAATCAGGAACTCTTCAGCGAACTGGAAGCTGGCAAGATCTCCTCAGAAAGGCTGACCCGTGTCAAATCTCGTATTCGCAGATGTTTCGATGAAATCGCAGAGGTAGTATAGTCCTGCTGCTGCCATTTTTCCCTTTCCCTTGCCCCTGTTTTTTGATACTCTGGCGTGCCTTATGGGTCTTCAGGGCACTCGGGCGGACAGTAAAGGATCGGGGCGCCAGGGGGAGGCCCCCGTGGCACTGAAAGGTTATCATAACCTCTGAGCCCGCATAAAGGAGCCTTTTGCACGGGTATCACTCTTCACCACAGGACAGGGGGTAAATTCCACATGCTAAAAACATCCGGATATTTTTTTGGGGTGTCAGCCCTGATTCTTACGGCATGTATACTTGGTCCTCCATCTGCCAGGGCCCTGGAAAGGACCCTTACCAACTCCATTGGGATGGAGTTCGTTCTCGTACCTGCCGGGACCTTCAGGATGGGAAGTCCTGGGGATGAACCAGATCGGAGGAGGAAAGAGGTACAGCATGAGGTGACCATCACCAGGGCCTTTTACATGCAGGCAACGGAAGTGACGGTCAAACAGTGGCGGGCCATAATGGGAAAGCGGTTCTTTTTCAGAAAAAAGGGCACCGGCCAGATGCCTGTGGTGAGGGTCTCCTGGCAGGAGGCCATGAGATTCATCGAAAAGCTTAACGCCCGCAACGAGGGCATCTACCGGCTTCCCACGGAGGCGGAGTGGGAGTACGCCTGCAGGGCAGGGACTACCACGGCCTATGCCTGGGGCCCGACCATCACCTGCAAGGATGCCATGTACGGCAACAACACCCTGAAGACCGCAGTGTGCGTGGATTACGTCAGATCCTTAGGCCTGCCCACTGATAAGCCGGCCCCTGCCAAGACCTACAAGCCCAACCGGTGGGGTCTGTACGACATGGAGGGTAACGTATGGGAGTGGTGCAGCGACTGGTACGGGCCCTATGCTAAGGGCCCTGTTACAGATCCGAAAGGGCCTTTGTCGGGAAACGACAGGGTCCGCAGGGGTGGAAGCTGGTACGGCCCGGGCTCCAGGTGTCGATGCGCCAACAGGAATTTCAGTAATCCGGCCAACAGGTATCAGACCACCGGTTTCAGGCTGGTCAGAGAGGCGGAATGATTACCACCTCCCACCGGTGATGCCCGGGCCGGAGGGCTGTTTCCTCGGGGAAACAGCAACGACCTCTGGGGAGATGAAAGAGGGCCTGGACCCCTCTGACCATCTCCCCTTTTTCAAAAAATTCGGCCTATGGGGTTGGACTTGAGCAACTGTGGATATGGGATCTGCCTTGATGTTCCGCGCAGGTGGAAAGAATTCGACCTGTGCGGTTAGACTTCAGCAATTGCGGATACGGGATCTATCCCGTCCGTGGGGGTCTCTTTTCCAAAGGACGCAAAACCCTGTCTCATTTTATAGGGACGGCAGCATGCGCTTGA
>DREN01000465.1 GCA_011051075.1 Deltaproteobacteria bacterium
CATAAGGCCCATTTCAAAGGGTATGTTGCTCACGGCAAGCTGGCCGGAGAGGATCTTAACCGGACAGTAGAACTGGTAGTAGTTGGGCAGCATTTCTATCTCTCCCTTCAGGGATTGCTGGTTTCTGGATACTGGATGCTGGATACCTGGTTCTGGTCGCTCGTTACAGAGCTCTGCCTGAACCCCTTGTGCCTTTGGTCTTACGCCTCCAGGATCGGCCGTCTGCCGCCGATCTGTACGGGTGTGCCCCATAGAGTTGTTTCGCCCAATGGATTACCGTCCTGACGAGGCCTTGAAAGCGCACTTCAGGCCGTTTTTTACCAGCGCGGGTAAAAGAGAGGTGTAGACCGTACCCTTAATGGCCAACTGGTATAAGGTCAGACGGGGCCTACTCTTGAATATTCTGTCCAATATGAACTGCGGAAACAGGTAGGTCTGCACGATCCCGAGGGCCCGGTTCATCTCCATGCCGTAGGATATCTGGCCGTCTAAAAGTATCCTGCACTCTGCCATGGCCTGGTGGGCACTCATCTGGGCCGTGAGCACAAGGACCGCCGAGTCAAGGTTCTTGAAGAGGAATGTGACGTCCGGGGATTTCAGACCCTTGCCCAGGTAAAAAATAGAATCCCCTCTTTTCTCCAGGGTGATATATGGCCCCTTCGGCAGCACACCCATTGCGCAACGCCTCCCCTCGCTCCATGCGGCGACTTCCCCCTTGAGCTCAGGGACCCTCTTTGACACCTCCTCAAATCCAACACCGATAACGGTCAGCACCAGGTGGGTGAGTTCATACTTGGTCCTGGACTGGATCACCGGAAAATAGGGGAGGCCTCTAAGCTGAGCAACGCCCCTTTCAAAAATCATATCCATCATGGTGGTTTCCTTGGGCCTGAAGACGATTTCATGGGACAGACCCTTGCGTTTGATCCTATGAGGGTCTTCACGGGGAGCAGGATTGACTTCATCTGTGGATCGGATTATAGATTAATGGGGGCTTCAAAGTCAAGGAAAAGGCCGTTTTGATGCGATGAATCATGAAAGGGGGGCATGAATGATGGGGCATGTCAGTTTTTCAAAATCCTCGAGATACGAGGATCAGTATGCCGGGGTCCCATTCGGGTTCTGCCTGATCACCGGATGCCGTAATCCTGAAAATCCTCCGGGTTTTGATCAGTACAAGCGAAGGCTGCTCCGGAAGATGAGAAAAAGGGAGACCCTTGGGCGGATCACCGAACGGATCAATGGCTATGAAAGGTTTTTTGCAGGATTCGGTTTTGATTGTCCCCTGCCAGGGCACCTCAGAAGAACCATTAACAGCGGTTTTCCCAGATACAACCTTATGGTGGACGCCCACTTTATGGCGGAGATGTGCGCCGGGATCCTGGTGGCGGTGACCGATTTTGATCGTTTTGAAGGGGCACTGGAACTGGACCTGGCAGAGGAGGGGGAGATCTGCATGGGAATGGGTGGACGGGAGTTTCAGACGAAAGAGGGCGAGATCGTGCTGAGGGATGAAAGGGAGATCGTATGCGTACTCTGCCAGGGGGCCGATGAAAAGACCAGGGTTTCGGAGGCCACAAGGAACGTTCTTTTTTACGCCTATGGGATCCCCGGCATAGGGAGTGATTTTCTGAAGGCAGGGCTTTCCATTGCCGCAGAGGCCATGAGGGAGTTCGGGGAAGGGGACGTGGAAGAGATTAATATAACTTAGTTCGCTTCGCTCACAATTGGAATGCTGGAATAGTGGGTTTTGGGGAAATGGAGAATTGGTGTTGTGGTAACATTGATCGGAACCGTTCACGGTTGGCGGTTCACAGTTAATGCAGGCCTTGGCTCAACCAGATTGGTGAGCATGGTCATGTTCTACATATAGACTTCCAGATAAAGATTTTGGACTGCGTTATCGGTCGGAATCGTCGACGACGTACTATGGGTACGACTTACTCCGATTCCTCCCTCTGGCCTTGCCAAAATCATTATCTGAGACTCTATAGAACTTACAATCTAAGACTCTAAGACAGGTGGATTGAACAAAGTGAGACCTATCCTGTGGGCAGCCCTGTTTGCCCTCCTTATTCATGGTTTATTCTTTGGGTTTGTAAGCGCACCGGCCCGGATAAAACCTTCTGAAAGGCCCCGGTTTATAAACATATCCCTTGTGTCCCATGGACCTGCGGAGTCTGCCACTGCTAAAAAGCCTTTGCAGGTAATTAAAAAAGCACTGCCCACCCCTGAAGAGAGACCGGGCCCCCTTGTCAGGCCTGCGGCCCGGAAAAAGGCGGTAAAGCCCCCCGACAGGAAAAGGCGCGCTGAAAAGCCTGCCGTCACCCAAGAGAAAAGGCCTGAGCCGATCCCCAGGAAAAAGCCCGCGGTCACGCACAAGAAAAAGTCCGTAAGGGAACACAAGAAGAAAGCCTCTCCCCGAAAGGCGGTTGCGAGGCCGCGCAAGAGGCCTGCCAGGGAGAAAAAAGCCGCTGAACAGGCCCCTGAGAGGGTGATGGCCTCCCTGACGGAGGTAGAGA
>DREN01000411.1 GCA_011051075.1 Deltaproteobacteria bacterium
ATACTTAACGGAATTGTGGGTCTTTTGCTGGGCTGGGGAGCCTTCCCCGTGATCCTGGTGGCGCTGACGCTGCAGGCGGTGCTCTTCCAGTTTGGCGGGATCACAACCCTTGGAGTGAACACGATGATCATGGCGCTGCCGGCGGTTTTCTGCTACTATCTGTTCGGCTCCCTGGTTCGCAGGAGGTCCTCGCTGGCCCTGCCCGCGGCCTTTGCCTGCGGCGCCCTGTCGGTTTTCCTGAGCGCGGTCATGGTGGGGATCGCGCTTACCTTTACCCGGGAGGAGTTCCTCAGGGTCTCCTATCTGGTAGTAGTCGCACACCTGCCGGTGATGGTAATAGAAGGCCTGATCACTGCATTCTGTGTGGGTTTTCTTAAGAAAGTACAGCCCCATATCCTCCCGGAATAGGATGATCTTGCTCCCGGTGTGGAGGAAAGATGGGCAGAAAGAGTTTGTCAGGAGGGCGCATGTCTTATACAAGGATTCTCGGGGGGTTGTTCTGCATGACGGTTTTCCTTTCCTGGGTCGGGCCCGTGATGGCCCACCGGGTAATTATATTCGCGTGGGTGGAAGGCGACACGGTCTTTACTGAGAGCAAGTTCAGCGGTGGAAAGACTGTCAAGGGAGGCAAGGTCGTGGTCTCCGATCTGAAGGGAAGGAAGCTTCTTGAGGGGAAGACCAACGACCGGGGCGAGTTCTCTTTCAAGATCCCTGAAAGGACCGGCATGAAGATCGTACTCAAGGCCGGCATGGGGCACAGGGGTGAGTGGACCATCCCTGCCGACGAGTTGGGCGGGGACCCTGATTCTGGTCCTGCACCTTCAGAGAAGAAGGAGACTGGAACTATGGAAAAGAAAGAGCCTGTGGCATCCGGTGCCGGTATTGAGCAGATTCGTAAGGTGGTGGAACAGTGCCTTGATAAGCGCCTCAGGCCCGTTATGAAGCTCCTTGTGGAGTCCAGGGACCGTGGACCCACTTTCAGGGAGATAGTCGGCGGCATAGGGTACATATTCGGGCTGGCAGGCGTTGCCGCCTACTTCAACTATCGCCGCAGGACAAAGGGCCGCCAGGGCGTGAACAGGGCATGATACGGGAACCCTTTTCAGAGGGGATCTCGCGGATACACCGCCTTGACCCGAGATTAAAGGTGGTTTCCGCCACCATCTACGCCTTTGTGGTGGCCCTTTCAAACGGCTTCCCGACCCTGGTGGGAGCCCTCCTGTTCTCTTCGGCCCTCCTTTGCATGTGCAGACTGAATTTCGTGGAGGTTGCCAAGAGGGTGGCCCTGGTCAACGGATTCATCCTTTTCCTGTGGCTTGTAGTTCCCGTAACTTTCTCAGGGGAGCCCCTCTTCCGTCTGGGTCCCCTTGGGATAAGCAGGGAAGGGGTTTTTGTTTCGGCCAGGATCACGCTCAAATCAAATGCCATTCTCCTGGCCTTCATAGCACTGGTCGCCACCAACACCGTTGCCACCCTGGGTGCGGCACTCAGCCGTATAAGGATCCCTGAAAAGATCGTCTATCTCCTGCTCCTCAACTACCGCTACATCTTCGTTATGGAGGAGGAGTACCGCAGACTCCTCAGATCTGCAAGTATTCGCGCCTTCAGGCCCGCGTCCAACCTGCATACCTACAGGACCTACGCCTACCTCATCGGTATGCTGTTCGTGAGGGCCTCTGACCGGGCCGAACGCGTGTACAGGGCCATGCTCTGCCGCGGCTTTGCCGGGAAATTTTACTCCCTTCATGAGTTCTCGTTCTCCCGGATCGACCTGGCATGGCTCATGGTCATTTCCATCGCCATAATCGGCTTGGGGGCTCTCGAATGGGTGTAAACAGCATAATCGAGCTTGAAAGGATCTCCTTTTCCTACCAGGGGGGCCGTCCCGTACTGGACGATCTCTGCTTTACAATGGAAGAAGGGGCAAAGTTAGGGCTTATAGGGCACAACGGGAGCGGCAAGACCACCATGCTCCATATTATCATGGGTCTTCTGCGTCCGTCATCGGGGACCATCCGGGCCTTCGGAAAAGAGGTCAAGACAAAGAGAGATTTCCTTGATCTCAGGCGCAGGATAGGATTTCTGTTCCAGGACGCCGACGACCAGCTCTTCTGCCCAACGGTGCTGGAGGATGTGGCTTTCGGCCCTCTCAACCTTGGAAAAGGCCCGGCAGAGGCGCGCCAGATGGCCGTAGAGGTCCTGGACAGGCTGAACCTCAGGGGTTTTGAGGATCGTGTTACTCACAGGCTCTCCGGCGGCGAGAAGAAGCTTGTGGCCCTCGCAACTGTGCTGGTCATGGAACCCGACGCCCTGCTCCTGGACGAGCCGACCACCGGTCTTGACGAGGACACCAACATCAGGATCATGGACCTTCTGAACAGCCTGGAGATCGGCTACATAATCGTATCACACGAGTACGATTTCCTGGCCCGCACAACCCGCCACATCTACAGTATGCAAAAGGGCCGGATCGTCTATGACGGGGACTCAAGCACCCTTCACAGTCACTACCACAGG
>DREN01000135.1 GCA_011051075.1 Deltaproteobacteria bacterium
GACCCGCGTTTTCCCTGCCGGGCTTCCGTGAAAGCTCGCTCCTTTTGTGCAGGATCCCGGTTTGCAAAAATCCGCTCCCGGCGCCGTTGTGGATCCCTTTATCCGGAGACATTTCAGAAGAGATTTCTATTATGATATCAACGGTTGGAAAGGGGTTCTTGTATTTCTCCACCACATTTCCACAGTGTGGACAGAGGATTCCTTGCTTCATTTGATCTCTCGTAAGGGTTCTCAGGTTCTGGGTTCAACATTCAAAGTTAGGGGTACGGGCAAAATTAGAGCTCCGAATTCGTCTTAGCCCATGCTGACTTTGCCCAAATGGTGTCTCACTCGGACGCTTCCCATGTAGATGCGCCTCCGATATCGGATTTTGGATGAAAAATGCAACCTTGTCGAAGATCCCGTTTTTGAGCGGCGAACCTCTGAACCTTTGAACCCGTAAACGGTTGCGATCTCTCGTTTATCTACCGGATGGTGAAATCCGATCTTTGTGCATTCTGGAATTGTCTGGTCCAAATCATAGACAGGAGTGTAACCTCCACCCGTTATCCCCTTTTGACGCGGGGAGGACATATCAAGCCGTCCTGGGCTTCCTCGTACAGCACATTCATTGGATAGCGTAACTCAAAACCTCCTGTGCTTCTGGTCCCGCCGAAGCGGGATGAAAGGTTTTTGTCCCAGATTTATCGAGATGTTAAATAAACGTATTGATTTGACAATACAAACAGCTTGTGATAAATTTAAATAATATTGCTGATGGTTTTCCGCGACATCGTAGCCTTTAGAGTGAATATATTATTTTAGGAAAATATCCTGGGGCAACCATTCCGCAGCTCTACATCGTCTGCGGAGGTGTTATCCGGTTGATCCTTGATGCTTATACTTGATGAAAAAAAGGGGACGATTCCCTGTAGACATCCAGCATCCAGTCCCGCCTGTGGCGGGACCAGTATCTCGGCTCAATGAACCTCGGTTTTCTCTTTATGGCAATGGAATGGGTGTACCCCAAAAACATTATCTTAAAGGCTATAGCATATTTCACGGTAAAATGAAACGGGTAGTGCAGGGCCTTCACCGCGTTTCGGTGGGTTCAGGTTTCAAGTCAGGCATTCTGCCATAAGGCAAACGAAAAAGATTGTCCCTGTTGGTTTAAGAAACCCGTCATCTCCCTGAGTAAATGGACTATGGTCATATGGCAAGACTACTCCTCATAGAGCAGGACCTGACATGGCAGGAACATCTTGAGAAAGCCGTTTCACCGGACCACCGGTTGATCTGCTGTTCCCGGACCGTTGAACTCCCTTCCTGTCTGCGGGATAACAACTACCACCTCATCCTTCTCTCTCTCCCAGAGACGCAAAGACAGGATAGATTCAAGGTCTTGAGACAGATCAAACGTATTACTCCCCACACCCCCGTTGTGGTCATAAGCGAGGTAAGAGAGCCAAAGGTAATCGTCGAGACCATCAGGGAGGGGGCCTTTGACTTCATAATAAGACCTTTCCAGAGAGAAGAGATCCTTCTCTCCATTGAGCGCGCCCTGGAAAACAGGGAACTGAAAAACGAAATCGACTACCTGAGGCACGAGCAGGACATCATCTACGATTTTGACGCAATCATCGCAAGGAGTCCTGCAATGAAGAGGACCATTGCCATGCTCAGGAAGTTTTCCCAGGCCGATTCGACGATCCTGCTGACAGGAGAGACCGGTACGGGAAAGAGCTTCCTCTCCGGTGCGGTTCATTTCAACAGTCGCAGACGCAGAAGGCCCTTTATCAAGATTAACTGCGCCAACATCCCTGAGGGCCTTTTGGAGAGCGAGCTTTTCGGCCACGAGAAAGGGGCCTTTACCGGCGCCAACAAGACCCGTATAGGCAGGCTGGAACAGGGAAACGGGGGGACCGTGTTCTTGGACGAGATAGGTGAAATGAGCCAGGGGCTTCAGGCAAGGCTCCTCAGGGTCCTGGAAGAAAAATCCTTTGAGCGGGTTGGAGGCAACAAGACGATCCATTCCGACGTGAGAATTATCTGTGCCACCAACAGAGATCCTGAAAAGCAGGTTGAGGAGGGCAAATTCAGGGAAGACCTTTACTATCGTATAAATATCCTCAGGGTACATCTCCCTCCCCTCAGGGAACGGGTGGAGTGCATTGAGCCCCTTGCACATTCTCTTCTGGAAAAGATCTGCCGGGACCTGAAAAAAAGAATTGAGGGGTTCTCCCCTGAGGTTATCGAGGCCTTCAAGGGCTATGTCTGGCCAGGAAATATCCGCCAGTTGGCTAATACCATCGAGAGGGCCGTCATATTAGAGGAGACCCCCTTTATCCAGATGGAGAACACCGTGCTGGGAGAGCACCTGCTCAAAAAGGGAGGGGGGATGGATTCAGACCCACCTCCTCCCCTCTCCATTAAGGCCCGTGAAAAAGAGATTATCATCAAGGCCCTCGAGGAAAGCCTGTGGGTGCAAAAGGACGCGGCCAGGCTGCTGGGCACCACTCCCCGGGCCCTTAACTAC
>DREN01000328.1 GCA_011051075.1 Deltaproteobacteria bacterium
GGAATATGGGATTTGAAGAGGACCATATTAGCGATTCTCTCGGTTTCAGCTGAGCAGGCGCACAAACAAGGCTTGTAAATGAGCGCCCTCAGGGGCCTACAAGCAAAGGCCTTCTTCATTGATCCGGCACCGGTCAGAAGAGCTACTGGGACACATATTCCTTTTCTCGGGAACCTCCTGTCTCAAGGGTTTTTGATGTGCGGTCTCCGAAGAGATTTTTCCTGTGGAACTTCAAGAAACTGGAAATTTGAAACTTGAAACTTGATAACAACCTGAATTGTCATTTCTTTCTCAAGTTTCGAATTTCAAGTATCGTAACACAACTGCCACCTTAATTCATCTCCGGGGAGGATCACAGCAACCCCAAAATGTTTTTCTGTAAGCCTATACTTCAGGCTCTTTCCCGGTTTGTCAAGGCCAGGGTATTAGATGATTGGCGCATGATATTAAGCCTGTGAACATCTGTATGTCAAGGGAGGTTTCGAGGAGATACAGCCTTTTGCCGCCCCGGTCATGAACGCGGATGGAGGGGATAGACAATCCAGGGGAATTTTTTGACAGAGGAAAAAGACACAGGGGAAAAAGCCCGTGGTCAGTTTTATCCTCTCCCCTCCGGGTATCTGGGACGGGCAGGTAAATAATCTGGAGGAGTCGGGGGTGCTGATCAACTACCCCACGCCGGAGAGGGCTGCAAAGGCCATGGCCATCCTCTGGAAATACAGAGCTGTACAGATCTCCCGAAAGGGTCTTACATAAAACAGTTCGTGGAACCGGAGGACTCGGCCATTATAGGGGTGGGCCGTTGGAGCGGCACGCCCATTGCTGGAAGAGGTCCCAACTTGCAGGACCTGTGCCCCTTTCAAGGGACCTGGTCAGATCGTCAACGTGTAAACGGATCAGACGTAGACTAATGGAAAACCCCTCCATCAATCAAGCAGGCTCCTGTCGAACTTCACCTCCATGGCCCGGGCAGGACAGGCCGGCACGCACCATTCACAGGCGCTGCACCGTTCCTTGTCAAAAACTACCTCCATCTCGGGTCTCTTGATATGCAGGGCGCCCGTGGGGCACACCGCGGTGCATGCCCCGCAGTGGAAACATTTGGTGTCGTTGCGTTTTATGTCCTGGCCGATGCTCTCAACTTTGATCCCTATGCTCTTCAGGTAGCGCACACCCCTCTGGAAGTTCTTCCGGTGACCGCTCAGCTCAAGCACCATAAGGCCCTCTTTTCTGGGATAGATGGTGGCCTTAAGTATGTTGAAGGACAGGTCGAACTTCTTGACAAGGTTGACCGCTATGGGTTCTCCCACGATCTTCTTGGGGAACCTGAGTGATAGGGTCTTTGCATACATGGTCTCTTCTCCGTGGCCGACAGGTCAGCTGAGTTTCAGTAGCTCTTGATCACCCTTTCAAAACCTGGCAGGGCCCTTTCAATGACCTGATCTGATACGCAATAGGCGATACGGAAATGTCCGGGTCCGCCGAACCCGCTCCCGGGCACGGTGAGGATGTTCTCCTCCTGAAGCGCTGCCACAAAACTCACGTCGTCTTCCACCGGGGTTTTTGGAAACAGGTAGAAGGCCCCCTCCGGCTTTACCAGTTGGTATCCGAAGGAGGTGAGCCCCTCGTAGAGCCTGTCCCTCTTCTCCCTGTACAGGGAGATATCCACGCTCTCCTTCAGCAGATGGACGACGGCCCTCTGCATTATGGCCGGGGCATTCACATAGCCTAGTATCCGGTTGCACAGGACCATGCCGGCCAGGACCATACTCTTGTCTGAGATCTGTGGGTGGGCCGCGGCATAGCCTATCCTTTCGCCTGGAAGTGAGAGGTCCTTTGAAAAAGATGTCACCACAAAGCTCTCATTGTACACGTCAAATACCGAGGGGACCACCACATTATCATACACGATCTTCCGGTAGGGCTCATCAGATATGAGATATATGGGCCTTCCGAACTTTCCGCTGTACTGGCTCAGGAGCCCTCCCAGCTCTTTCAGATCGTCCTCTCCGTACACCCTGCCCGTAGGATTGTTGGGGGAGTTGATCAGGACGGCCCTGGTCTTTTCGGTCATGGCCTCTTCAATGGCGTCGAAGTCAAAGGAAAAATCAGGCTTCGTGCCCACAAGTCTTGGAACTCCCTGGTGGTTGTCCAGGTAGAAGTTATACTCCACAAAGTAGGGCTTGGGGATGATGACCTCTTCCCCCGGATTGAGGATAGTCTTCAGGACCACGTTGAGACCGCCCCCTGCCCCCACGGTCATGACTATCTCGTCCGCTGAAAACTGATCCCTGTTAAAGCTGTTCAGGTAGTCGGCGACGGCCTGCCTTGTCTCCACATAACCCGCGTTGGGCATATAGGCGTGCTGGCCCGGAGAAGGGTCTTTCACCAGGTCCTCCAGGACCTGGTTGAGCTTTTGAGGAGGTTCCAGATTGGGATTTCCCAGGCTGAAGTCAAAGACGTTATCGGCCCCGTACCTGGCCTTTCTCTTGGCGCCTTCTTCAAA